>NZ_JBCOME010000001.1:0-73793 GCF_040924365.1 Ruminococcus sp. 1001136sp1_2201st1_G3_2201SCRN_220225
CTTTCATTTCCTATCGCCTTTCCCATAGGTTTTCTCACAACACAATGCATTCGCATACCTTTACGAATTTCAAATTTTTCTACTTTTAATCCTGCTTTTTTGCAACATTTTATGACCACATCTCTTGTTGGCACCTGGACATCTCCATGTCCGCATATATTTGCCAACGGCATTTCCAATGTATTCATTAGCCATACCAATACTTTGTTGTCACTGGTCACATCTCTAAGAACCAACCTTCCATTTGGGCGAAGACATCTCTTCACACTGTCAAAAAATGCCTGTGGATCCGGATAATCTTTCTTGCACATTTCGTAAATACCAGCATGGCTACTTTCATATCTTCCTGCTGCTTTTGTAAATTCTTTAATTGACATTTTTTATATTCTTCATTTTTCATGCTTTTTTCTCCAATCACTGTACCTTTTCGCCTTGCATCCGCATTTCTTCATTCTTTTCATATAAGCATAAAACTGCTTATGCAATTCCCTCATTTCATCTGGTGCCTTCATAGCATGTTGATACATAAATTTATCTCCAAAACTGCTTTCAAATGTAACTGCCAGCATAATCGCTAAGAATCATTTCTCGCCTCTTACCCTAATGCCACATCTAGGATCATCATCAAACTAAATCCAAGTGCAAAGAAAAGCGTACCAATATTCGAGTGCTGTCCCTGCGACATTTCCGGAATTAGTTCTTCAACCACAACATATAACATGGCTCCTGCTGCAAAGCTCAGTAAATATGGTAATGCCGGGATTACCAGCTGTGCAGCAAGAATCGTCAGTACTGCTCCAATCGGTTCAACCACTCCTGAAAGTACACCTCCGAGAAATGCCTTTCCCTTGCTTTCGCCCTCTGCCCTAAGCGGCATGGATATAATCGCTCCTTCCGGAAAATTCTGAATGGCAATTCCAAGCGATAAAACGAGTGCACTTGTTGCTGTAATCTGTGCATTTTCAGCAAGAAATCCTGCATACATTACACCGACTGCCATACCTTCAGGGATGTTGTGTAGTGTAACAGCCAACACCATCATTGTTGTACGGCCAAGCTTGCTTTTCGGTCCCTCTGCCTGATCACTTCCAACATGAAGATGTGGAATCAAATGATCGAGCGCTAGTAAAAACAAAATACCAATCCAGAACCCAACAACTGCCGGAACAAATGATAATCTTCCCATACTCTCAGATTGTTTAATAGCCGGAATCAGAAGACTCCAGATTGAAGCAGCAACCATTATGCCTGCTGCAAACCCTGCAAGTGCACGTTGCACTGACTTGCTAAGTGTTTTTCTCATAAAAAACACACATGCTGCACCTAGTGTTGTTCCAACAAATGGAATCAGTATACCTTCAAAAATATTCATTAGCATTACATTTTCCTTCCTTGTATAATCGAAAAATTTTTCATATATATAGCAAAAATAATTTTCTTCAGCGGTATAGTAACAGTTCTATAGCTTGTTGATTATATTTTCGCTATAATCTTTCAAGCCATCTTTGTGTTAGACCAAACTAACCCCTATGTATATAAGAAACCGCGCAAAAAATAAACTGTAATTTTACACGGTTTTCTTGTGTTTAAGTATATCACTTACGAAATCATATAACAATAGAATTCTTTCAACAATGTTTTATTTTTTCCGGACAGTTTCAGCACAAAATCCCGTGGGTCATTTCATCAATCCTTCTCCCCTTCATTCGCTTCCTCCAGCATAACACTCTCCTGTACCTGTATGTCAGCATACTGGACGCGAAGAACTGCCTGAGGCCAGTTTATGCTGACCATTGCGTTTTTCTCTTTTTCCATGCCTGCTTTGCGGATTAGGTCAAGAAGCTCATTTAATACTTCTTTTGTCAGGTATCCACCCCGCCAGTGAAAAACAAGCACCTTTCCTTTCTTAGCAGCCTGCAAAGACCGCTTGTATACATCCTCCTGTTTGGTAAATGATAATTTCTTCTCTTTGTAGTAAAAATGATCATGATCATTGCAATGAGGCGCAGGCGCGATCAAGGGCTCATGATCGCGAAAGATCTGCTGATCATCCAGGTTGAAATAGTCATAGCGGATTTCCTTGTTTTCGTGATCTTTTCCCAGACTGTTATCAAAAGTGGCATCTAAATGATAATATATGCCATTTATCTTTACAATATTCCAGGTGTGCCGGTATTTGATTCCTTTTTCCGGATTGTTACCGCAAATTGCGATCACACACCATACTCCCAGCGCATCCAGAAGAACCTTCACCGCTTTCGCAATGCCCTCGCATACCCCGACGCTCTGTCCAAGAGGACCTATGATCTCATGGGAATATGCTTTTTTCAGTTTGTCATAACGGACATTTTCGCAGATAAAATCGTGCACATATTTCTCTTTTTCCCACTCAGACATCTTCTGTGCCGGGCGGACAAGCTTCTCTACCCTGGCTGTCAGAGCCTTCTGATGCTCCCGGATCTTGTTTTTCTCAAAAAGATATTCCGGTATGAAAATCAGGTTCGACGAATCTTTGTAGTAACGATATTTAAAATTGGTTACCCAGAATATTTCCGGATGGTCCAGCCTCATCTGGAAAAAAATATTGTAAAGCTCCTCTCCGGAAAGTGCCGGAACCTGAATTTCATCCGATAGATTTTTCACCCCGACAAAAATGCTGTGATAAGCAGCCTGCTGGGGTTTGTTCATATGATTATAATAGTATTGTTCCATTTTTATCCTTTTAGCTTATCTGTCAGTTTCAGATATCCCTGCACAAGTAGATCTGTTACGATCAGCACAACGACTGACAAAATCAGACAATCTCTTACACTAAATTCGTAAAAAGCTGCAAAACCAGCAATCGTCCAATATACTCCAATATGCACTGCATACATTTTGGATATCTGCCTGGAATAATAGCACAGCTTATTGTAAACAAATTTCCATTTTTCTATAATCGGCATGAGAAAAAATGCCACTGCAAATACAAGGATAATGCTGCAGAAGGTTCCCACTACTTTCACAAGTCCGGGAGTTCGATACTGTTCGATCATATAATTAAAGAATCCGTCAACACCCGGATGCATTACGATGCAGATTACAAACCAGGCTGCCGCTACGATTCCGCATACCAGACCGCTCTTTTTGTAAAAAGCTCCTTTTTCATCCTCTGGTACTCTTCTGATTACTTTTGCAAAAACATATCCTAAAAATACATAACTCAGATATGGAAAAAAGCAGAAGCTTGTCTCACCTTTTCCCCCAAAGGTCATATCCAGAAGCCAGTTAAGTGCCTGATTATCAGAAACCAGCAGTTTGGTAAAAGGTGTTACGATTCCCACTATCAATGCACTTATTATGTAACCGCCAAGTTTTACATTAAATTTCCTGTACAAAGCAAGTACAAGGTAGCACATACCGGATATGAAAAAGATATTCACAAATGTAAGCATGAAATACCGACTTGCTTCAAATACTTCCCTGCTGCCTGCCACTTCCCCTGTAATGGAATTTCTTATGGCGTAACTGACCGTCATGACTGCCGCATAGCACAAATTGCTTATGCCTTGGTAAATCAACAGTTTTATACCGTTTCTGACCATGTCCTTTGGCTGGGAATGACGTGTAAAAACACTTCCAAAACCCATGGTAAACAGATATAAGCAGGCTCCGGTAGGCATAAACAGGGCAAACATAATTTTATGTACACTTGACTCTGCCGCTGCTGCACCTGCAATTGTCTGAAAAGAATGTATAAATACAATCATGATCATCAGAAAGCCTTTTACCAGGTCAAGCTCTCTCTGGCGTCCAGTATTTACTTCTTTTTCTTTTAAAGAAAACATATTTCTTCCCCTTTTCCTTAATTTGTTCAAATATTATCTAAAAGTGCAATGTTTTTTGGATACTCCATATTAGAATATAAGTTCAGCTGCAGCTGCAATATCCTGTTATACTCATCACATCCAGGCTCAAGGACTCTTCTCTGCTCATACAAGTCGTGGTCTTCCTTGCTCATTTTCACATCAAAGCTTTCCTTTGTATGAAACTGGATTTCAATTCGGTAGTTGCGCGGATTTTTAAATTTGGTATTCACGCCATTGTATGGAAAACCGTCATTAGTCCAATAATTTTTTAATGCATAAATTTTCCAGTTTTTCTCAGACAAAGCCGTTATAACAGAACGGATCTGTTCTACATAATCTTCCGGATCCAGTATGATCGTATAACGGACTACATCCGCCAGCGAATCAAAGAAGGATTTCTCTACTCTCTGATAAAGCTTATTGTACAAGGATTTCGGTGATTTCACTCTGTACTCTAATCCTTCCAGTACGGCTTTGTTGGTTTTCGCGAACTCTATAAGGAATTTGGTTGTCTCGAATTCTGTGGATAAATAATCGGCATAAAACACTCTTTCCTCAGGAGAAAGCTTCTGAAACAGTTCCCTGTCCTTATCTGTCCATGATTCTTCGATTTCTTTGTTCAGATAGATTTTTTCAGCTGTTTCCGCAGACGGAAGGCGGTGAAGCTCTATGGAAACAATGGAAAAAAGATTCAAACTGTAGTCTGACCGGTCAGACAGACTACTGACAATTTTCCCGAAATTATCAATAATTAAATTTACCTTCCGCTCAATCAGTGTATAAGCCGAATCCGAACCGCCTGCTTCTATCACCAGCTTGCCATCTTTTACCTTAATACTTCTTACCACGTTTCTTTCAACAAATCCAACGATTTCTTCGGAATTATATTTGTCGAACTTGTCATAGCTCAAATCAATATTTGCATTTTTTAGTTCTGCCAGCTGGTTTCCAACAGCTAACACAGCTGCCAGTTCCTTCAGCCTGATAACATTTTGATTGTTCAACACCAAAGCTTCTTCTAACTGAACAGGTGCTGTACCATTTTCACCGATAAAGTGAAGCATACGGATTATGGCATATTTATGCAGATCTGATGGAAATTCAAATATATCGCCGTATTCTTCCAACAGGCATGCACTGAACAAAACATGATATTTACTCATAACCTGAAAGAACGTAAGCTCTTCTGCCTGCTTCTGAATTCCAAGCTTGTCCACATATCTATTCATAATTTCCTGATTTAAGCCAAATCCAATATGTGCAAATAGCGCTGCGGACAAAAGACAGTAGCACTCATCTTCATTCAGATTTTCCAGTTTCTGCTTATCCATTATCATATCACAAAATTCTGCAATATCGATAAAATGCATTATAGAATAATCAGAAATATTAGGATATAACTTTTTATATTTTTCCAGCATTCTCTGGACAACTGTACAGTTATCCCGGTAGTTCCCATATAGTTTTTTTGATTTTGCTAATAAAATTTCCGAACACTTATTAACTATCATTTAGTTTTTCTCCAGTCTCTTTTCCCTGTTCTCCTTCGTTTGCCTCTTTAATCAGGATAATGGCGCAGAGTTATTCGTTTCTTTTCCGGCTTAATTACCTCAAGATTACTTACCGTTTCAAAATAACCATTCATATTCCGAATATTCTTTTGTCATTTAAAATCATATCGAACCACAGCACAGTTTTTTACTCCAAATGCAGCATATTCCTCATTTGTCATATCCGTAAAATAGGACTGTACCACTCTGGCGATTCCGTTGTGAGCAACCAGGATGTAGGTCTTTTTATCGGACTCTGCTTTTATTTCATCAAGAAGATTATAGATTCTCTGCGCCAGCCTGAGTGTGGATTCTCCACCTTCATGACTGCATGCAAAAAACTCCTTTGCTTTCTTGAAATCCTTCCCATCCCGAGGAGTGGACTCCCATTTTCCAAAATTCTGCTCAATCAGCCTTGGTTCCACCCTGTATGGAATTCCTGTCATTTCCGAAATCAACCTGGCAGTATCCGCTGCCCTGCTAAGCGGAGAGCAGAGGATTTCATCTGCCTTAATCCCCTCTGCAAGAATCTTCTGTCCCGTCTCCTTTGCCTGCTCGCGTCCATATTCTGTAAGCGGACTGTCTGTAGCCCCGCAAATTTTGTTCTCAACATTCCACACGGTCTGCCCGTGTCGGATAAAATAGAAATGTCCCATGGTGGGTCCCTCCCGTTATTTTCTTCTCATAATCCTGGTTATATTTCTCGGTAAGCGTCTTTACCTCTGCTTCTGTAAATCCAATATAAGGTGCAAAATTCCTAGAGCATGTTTAAAAAGGCTTTCTGCAAGATGTGCGTCACAATCGTCCAATAAAATAATGGGTTCGTCATTTTCATTAACAGTTTTTATTACAGCTGCAACTACTCTAACTGTTTTCATAAGTTCCTTGTTGAAACGTAAATATGCATCTTCTTTAGTAATTTCAGACATTTAATCCCATTTCATAATGTATATCAATTTAAGGTTCCAATATCCTCAACTTTAATATAGTTTAAGATAGCAGGCGCAGCATCCCATCCCCTTAAATAACTTATTTCAGAATTATACACACATTTTTCTATTTTTCCCTTTAGTTCTTCAATATCATTTACGCCAAATAATACCTCCATTTTTTTACAATATCTACGTGACTTCATTCTTTCCCATTCTAGCCCTTTATTTTCAACATAAATATAACATGTAGGAAACCAACAAGTGCCATACCAAATTCGCTCATTTTTAGGAAGATCATAGGCATTACAAACCTGATATAAAAATAAATCTGCTTCTGCAATTGCTTCTGCCGTATATATCGGAAATTTTTCTCTTTGACTGCAAATAATATTGCCAACTAAAGTATACTTATCTTTCATTTGAGACATTGGCTTATAATGTTCTTCAATGACAAAACTATGATGTCTAAATGTTGTATAATTAGTTTGTTTAATTTCTCCACCAAAAAGACTGTTCTCTAAAAAATATGTATATGTTAGCAATATATTTATTGCCTCATAGTCTTTAATATGACGTAAATAAGCAATAACACAGATGAACAATTCCCACAAAAGAATTTTATATACATCCAAATCATTCTTATTTGCAGAATATGCCTGTGGATTAAATGTTTTTACACAAGTTAATTTGTTATATAAGTACTCAAAAGATTCTGCAAGCGTCTCCGCATAATTGCTTTCGGTTTCGGCAATCGTTTCTACAAATTCCAAATATATATCGCGTACTGTTTTTGTATTTAGGAAATTATTATATGCTTCTTCTGGTTTTACATTACAAATATAATAAGATTTTAAAACCTCAATATATGCTTCTTGAAATCTTGCTATGCAGCTCTTTCGTTTAATTGATGTATTACCTCCTCTGATTTGACGAATCAAATCTTTTACTGGAAAAAAATTAGTCTTTTCCTCATCCAACCATTCTGGTTTCTTTCCAAGAGGTGGTTTTACAAACTGAGGTTTTTCATATATATTTCGAAGAAGTTTCTCATATTCTTCCTCATATTTTTCCGGATTCGAAAGATCAATATATATTCTGGTTTTTATATAAGTTGGTACATATTCCTTTCCCTCTTCATCTCGCTCTGCAATAATTGGGATGAACTTTTCTTGTCTTGCATTTCCGTACACTTCACTGGAAATAATTACTGTTTCATCTCCTACACCTCCAGTACGGTCATTTGCTTTCTGTGCGTATGCTTTATCACAAATTATGAGTACTTTTGTAATACTCGAATCATTAACACACCTTTCCATAAATTCATATTTATCATTTCCCTCTTTCAAATCCCATTTGTCAAGGACGACATCTACCCCATGGAAAACCAATCTGTTCGCAAGCTCAAGTACAAGTGCATCACTACTCCATGAATATGATATAAATATTTTGGGAATTTTATCAATCTGCAATGTCAGCACCTCCAAATTTAACCTTCATCATTATCACAAATAATCACATCAAATATTGCCTCTTCCACTGTTTTAACACACTCATCCGTATATTTCTTTATATCTTCTCCCCAAAATCGGATAACAGTCCATCCTTCATAGTTTAACTTTTTATTTATCTCGTCGTCTCGCTCCATGTTACGTGATATTTTCTTAATCCAGAATTCACTGTTATTACTATTCTTTAATTTCAATTCTAACTTTTCCCAATCTTTTCCATGGAAAAATTCTCCATCGCAGAATATCGCAATCTTATATTTTGTCAACGCAATATCTGGACTTCCAGGTAATTTTTTGTAATTTTTCCGATACCGATAACCTTTATTCCATAAGGCTTTTCTTAATATAACTTCTATCCTGGTATCTTTTCCGCGAATATTTTTCATATTCTTATGCCGCTGTTCTTTTGTTAAAACATCAGTCACAAAATCACCTCAACAATCAGCTTTCAATTAACTTCGCCAATTTTTCTATTTCATTCATTTCCTGCCGGACATTTATACTCATTAAAGATTTAACATCAATGAGAATTCCCTGTATTTTCTGATATTCTTCTGAATTATCCTTCCAATTACTTATTGCTTCTCCTATTTTAAGCATCTGGGAATTATCTGGACATTTCCTTTTCAACGAATCAAAAGGCATAAGAAATGCATTATACACCCTCATGTTATCTCCATGTTTTTTCTTAAATTTTTTCTCAGTAGCTACATACTCCCCATATGTAATCTGTTTATTAATTGATGTTGATTCAGGAAGATCCCTGGTATTTCCAGTTACTCCGTATTTATAATACTTTGCATCAAGAATGTACACATTTGTTCCACTTATCATAATCGTATCTGGTTCAAGAGAAGCATTTTCATGTTTCGTCTTATCAATCCACCATGAAGTCTTCGGAAAATAATCAGCTTTATTTTCTATACCGAATACTTTATCAATCATTTTTTCCCAGACATATTCAAAGCGATAAGTTCCGTATCTATAAGTCTTGTCAGAATTTCTATCTCCCTCAAAATCAATAATTGCCAACATATGTCTAAACAATATGCGATTTTTATCATTATATGTATTTGCAAGCTTTTCTTTAAGAACCGAACGGAAGATTCTGTCCCGCTTTATAATTCGTGGTTTTTCTGGCATTATTCTGGTAAAAAGCCATCCCATTTGTTCAAAACTCTCATACACACAATACTCATGTATTAATGTAATCAGTTCATTTTCTTTAACACGATCGTTCTTTGTTACAAAATCCAGATAAAATACATCTGTACCCTGTACATAAGACTTCTGAGTTTTTATTGTTCTGTTCCAATTTATTTTTCCTTTTTTAGCAACTTTATATGAAACTTCCTGTTCTTTATAATAACCTCTTGCAAAAAAATCTTTTATAAGATATAAATATGACTGCAACGGAAATTCCATTTCATCAAAAGCATTTCCTTGTCTAAGAACATCTGATTCCTTTCGCTTTGTATTAGCCGAAAGTGTTGTAAATAGTAACATAATGTCCTTGCGAAGTTCATTGTCGTCTTCAGATATATGATAACCTATCGGAAAGTTGATACTAATATCGCCATCACTACATCTCAATCCAACAAATGTATCCTTTTCACAATTAGAATTCACTCTGCACTTGCTTCTTATATCAACTTTCCTCAAAAAATCACCACCTACTTTTCATCATTTTCTATATTTCGCTGCTTCATTTTTAAAAGCATCTTCTCATAGACTTCTGTTCTCAATACAGATTCCAATTTATCAGCTTCACTTGTTTCATACTTACTAACCACATCCTCCAGAGATTTACAGCTCTCATTAAATATTACTGTCGGATCCATTCTAAAAGCATTATCCCATAGATGTTTAAGCACTTTTTCAGAGAACTTATCTGCATCCAATTCTTTTTTCTTTGCAAAATATATTCCCAAACACTTATCTGCAGAGCTTACCATGTCAGTATTACTATCAATAATCATATCGTTAATTACAGTAGCAAAGGTCCCCCAACTTACTTTTGTACCATCAATCATATCTTTTGAATGTTCAGATTTTTCAAAATTATTCTCTATCTGTCTTGTACTCCATCTTCGCAAGAACGCAGTATCCAGTGTAAACACATTCTGATCAGCCGTATTCATTGTTGCCAGAATGTTCATATTGGAAGGAATCCTTACCGGGTGATTTTCATCCCCATATACCTCTTTTGCAACATCATAATTTGAAATTCCATATTCACTCTCCCCAACTTCTTCTGCAGGAAATTCATCCTCATCTTTTCGATCCAGTAACTGAAATATCTCTCCAAATATTGCAGGTGCATTGCCACGATTTAATTCTTCTATAACAAGATAATAATGATTACTGGGATCTTCTTGTGCTTTCTTTAACATTCTGGTAAATGGTCCTGGTGTAAACACATATTTTAACTTCTCATTGCCGTCTTTATCTTTTTCCACTCTCGGCAATATCTGCCCCACAAAATCTGAGTATGTATAATCGGGATGAAAAACAACCCTTTCCATCATTTTTTCATCATTACAATATTTTGTTTTTATTTCATGGCTTTTACCAGATCCTGGGACTCCATACAAAAGTATATTTTCTGCTCCTGTTTTTCTCTCGCCTAAAACTTCTTTTTCTTCTTTTATCGCATTCTCATCTGAAATATAAATACCATATGAATTCTGTTCAAGACATCTGTATATATTCAAAGCCTTTTGTAATTCTGTAGAGTATGATTCATTTATTCCAGCAGCTTTAACTATATCCAATGATTTGAATGCCTTTTGAATAATGTTTTTTCCGTACTTTATTCCGAAAATATGGATAGAAGCCACTTGCATTTTATTTTCTGCATTACTATACATTTCTTTAAGAATGTTTCCTAATTCCGAGATTGTAAAATTTCTATTTTCAACTTTGGAATCTTTAATTTTAATATATTTCTTTATATCAACTTTCGTATTAGTCGGTAATTTGTAAAATTTGTTGTTTAGCACAGAAAGATGATACTCTCCATTATTTTCATCAGCTGCTCTTATTCCAATACAATCATAACTCAACCTCTCTTTATGTTTCAAGATCACCAGAAAGTCTCCGGTGTGTAACAACTTTCTAAACTTAACAAAATCCACATCATCACTAGTAATCAATGAAAGTTGTACTTGATCTGCCTGTTCTTTTCTCCTACTTCTTACCACGCTTGCACAAACACAACTTTTTTTATTTTCGTCAAAAATGATTCCGCTTTTCTCATCAGCCTCTAAATATGAAATATTGTCCTGGTAAATGTAAAGTGGGATCTGTGTTATAAAATATTTTTTTAACTGTTCATCTTTTTCACTATAATCTCAGTTAAAATAACCATCAGCCATGAGATACGGGAACATATTCATCTGTTCTCCAGATATTGCTATGTGTGTCTGATTAGTTGTTCTCCCCTCATCCAGGGTATTAGACGCTTCCAGTCTTTTTACCAGTATTCCATCATATTCGTTTGCAGAACACTGTGGAATTATATTCTTTATTACTCTTATTGCTTCTACAAAATTCATCAAGCATTACCGCCTTTCATATAGCCTTTTATCACTTGTGCTATTGCCCTTCCCAAAAGTGGCGGAACAGAATTTCCTATCTGCATATATGTCTTCGTATATGCCCCTCTGAAAAAATAATCATCAGGATAAGACTGTACTCTTGCCGCTTCTCTTGGCGTTAATCCTCTTGCCTGGGTAGGATGTATATACATATTGCAGTCAAATTTCATATGCGCAGTTATCGTTTTACAAACCTTATCATTTTCCAGTTTAAAATATTTATCCTTAAAAATTCCATTTCTTCTGGCATAAGGCATGATATCTGCTATTTTAGGGTCATCTGAACGATCTCCCGGTTCCATTCGTCCAAAAATTTCAATATCCCTGTCATTGTTGTATCTGGCCTTATGATTTGAAACCACATCAATTACTCTGCCTTGATTAATATAAGAAATATAATCATTTGTTTCAGTACAATAATTCTTTTCTATTTTGTATCCACTTTCTATCGAGCCGCTTTCTGTAGAGTTTTTCACTCTTGAAGCTTCCAATTTCCTAAGTCCAAATAAAGCATCACCCAGATTATATTCCGGTATCTTTTCGCTAAGTTCAAATATCTCATTGAAGATTTTCTCATTATCAATTCCAAGACAATTACCTATATATATTAGTCTTTCACGATTTTGAGGCACTCCGAAATTCTTTGCATTTAGTATATGGCACTCTACAGAGTACCCGATTGCACGGAAATCATCTTTTACCTGTTCTGCTACAGATTGCATCCCTTTGACATTTTCCATGACAAAAAATTTAGGCTGAACTTTTTTTACTGCTTCAACATAACTTTTATAAAGATGATTTCTCGGATCGTCTATCAGCCTCTGTCTGTTAGCCATACTAAATCCCTGGCAAGGTGGTCCACCAATAACAATGTCAGCACTTCTTCCATCCAGCAATTCATCAAGCTCGTTTACCACATCTTTTATGTTTCCCAATATAATATGGTCTCTGGGTGTCTCCGGATGGTTATGTGCATATGTATCCACACAACAATCCTGGATATCATTTGCCAAGGTAGTAACAAATCCTTCCTGTGTAAATCCTAACGACAACCCACCTGCTCCGCAAAACAAATCTATCATCTTTAGTGAATCATCATTAACATTTTTTCTGGCGTTCTCAATATAAGTATTACAATATTTGCTTACAGGACATTCATAACACTGCTGTACATTTTCATTACATATAACGGATAATCTTCTGAATGCAGTCATAACTTCTGCATCGTTCTTTACCTCGTCCTTATATAATCTGGCCCTTGCATTAAGGAAGTCCTCTTTTACAGTTTTCGTTACTCTTTCAATACAAATTTCTATATTTTCCTGCTCTTTACTATCAAGTCCTGCTTTTACAAACGCAGTAAACTCACATTTATCGTTTTTGTATTCCATATCAGTCTACCCACTCTCCAAGATTTATAAATGTACTCTTTACCGATTGGGCAACAGCTCTTGACACATTAACTGTAACTGCATTCCCAAATTGCTTATACGCCTGGCTGTCAGACACTGGAATCACAAAAGAATCTTCAAATCCCTGCAATCTTGCACACTCGCGCGGCGTAAGTCTTCTTATCTTTCCCTTTTGTGTGACATAATTATCCTGACATGCTCTGTGCATCTTCGCCATAGTTGCACATAAAGGTCTTGCAATCTCAAGATCTATTTCTGATTTTGCTTTATATCCACCAGTTCCATTAGATAATATTGTGGGTAATATTCTATCTGACAAAAAATACTTATTATCAACTTCCGGCTCTAATAAATCCTGTAAAGTTTTTTTAAGTTTTTCTTTTTGCGGAAATATGAATTTTGCATTCTGGTTGTCAAAACACACTATGTAAGTTCTATTTCTTGTCTGTGGTATTCCATAGTCGGCTGAATTTAATATATCACAAAACACATTATATCCGAGCACGTCTTGTAATACTCTGTGTATTTCTTTATATGTTTTTCCATTATTATGAGTCCGTAAAGAGCGGACATTTTCAAGAATAATCGCTTTCGGCTTCTTTCCTCTTTTAATTTTATCATCCACTATTTCTGCTATTCTAAAAAACAAGGTTCCTCTTGTGTCCTCAAAACCTTTTTGTTGTCCCATCATACTAAAGGGCTGGCAGGGAAATCCCCCTATAAGAATATCACAGTCTGGTATAATTTCTAATGGAATTTCATTTATATCTCCTAAAACAATATGATCACCAAAATTAGCCTTATATGTCTGTACCGCGTACTTATCAAAATCATTTGCCCAGACAATATTATAACCGGTATCTGCAAAACCTTTATCAAGTCCTCCAAGTCCGCTGAAGAGTGATACAACATTCATCTATTCTTCCTCCCCAAGCTTATTATTTTTTATGTACTCTCTGATCCATAACCCAATTTCTACAGAAGCAGTTTTTCCTTCTTTACGCAATAATGTCATAAATTCATCTTTTACTGTCGGTTCAATTGATATTTCTATTTTTGCAGTTTTTATTCTTCCTGCAGGTCTTCCGCAATTATTTTTCTTTATATTCGTCATTAAAATTTCCTCCATTTAATATAGGTATTATATAATGTTTTTATCAGGGTGTAAATAGATTCTTTTATATAATTTTCTGTATACACTTTTCATCTTGTTTGCTATAATATATACAAAATTAAAGAAGGGAATATATGCACATGTATAAATTAATTATTGATCTATTAAATAATTTTCTAAATTATATACATATTCCAGATACTCCACTTAATCCAGATGTTTTCCAGGGTGTATTTGTGAAGAAGCTTTCCAATCAGAATATTATAAAAGAGAAACGAAGAATCAGCGCCAATAATACTATTCTAAAAGTCAACCAGACACATATAGATGTCACAGGAGAACAGGCGAAATTATTTTTCTTTGAAGGTCTGAGTAATACTACAACTCCTCCTCAGAGTATTGACATAGATTTATATGATAATAATTTGAGCTATCTTTGTGCTATCAACAATCCTTTAAGCCGTCTCTCTTCAGATGGAAACACATATTTTTTTCGCCATTCAATTGATGTGCCACCTTATCTATCAAATTGGGATTTAACCCTTCACAGTTCTGCATACAAAAAATACGGACACAAGGGCACGCAAGTTCAGATTAATATACCAGATTCGAAAGAATCCTTTACTTTACTCCAAAGATATGCCTTCCAGGACGATGCTCTTGTCATGCTGAGATATGATTATTTGCGCTACCTTGCCATACTCATCCCCTCAGAGTTGTGCAATCACCTATATTCTATTACTGACACACATGGTTCTCATAATATAAACTTTGCAGTACTAAATCCTTCATATAATTCAGCATTAGCAATTCAATTACAACATCAAATCATTTCAAAAGATGTCATGTATGACGATGCTAAAACAATTGCATTGCAAAATACCCTTAATAATACCCCGAATGCTGGAACAGATATTGAAAGAATTGTAAAAACACGCGTTTCACAAGGCTCCTTTCGAAGACTACTTCTTCTTGAACGCCATCACTGCAACCTTTGCAATATTTCCACAACATCGGTATTACGTGCAAGTCACATTAAAGAATGGTCTGAATCTTCCAGAGAAGAACGTATAGATGCAAATAACGGTTTACTTTTATGTGCTAATCATGATGCTTTATTTGACCGCCACCTAATATCATTTAACCCTGATACCGGAAATATATGTATCTCAGAATCAATTGACAATGAACAGCGAAAAGCACTAAGTATTTCAGAATCAACGCAGCTTTCTATGGGCGAATGCATGAAATCATATATGCGTATACACTATAAAAAATTTATAGATAAAGAAAATCAATAGTTTCATTATTGCGAGATGTGACCACATACATCTCGCAATATTAATTTGTTTATAACACTCCCTGCTTCCACATTTCTTCCGCCACACTCACATATTCCTTACTATTCTCCACAATCCCAATCTTCTCTTCCCACGTAAGATTTCTCTTAATCTTCGCAGGACTTCCCATTACCAGGGAGCCGTCTGGGATGATGGTGTTTTTGGTGACAAGGCTTCCGGCGCCGATGATGCAGTCGCTGCCGATTTTGGCTCCGTCAAGGATTATGGCGCCCATTCCAATTAAAGTGCGGTCACCGATTGTGCAGCTATGGATTACAGCATTGTGGCCGATTGTGACATTATTCCCAATATAGACTGGCAGGCCTCGGCTGACGTGGACTGTGCAGTTTTCCTGGATGTTGGTTTCCTCACCGATTACGATTGGCGCGTCATCTCCGCGGATTACGCTGTAGTATAGCACGCAGCTGTCGCGACCGATTGTTACATCACCGATGATTACGGACTGCTTCGCAATTTTTGCCGTTTTATCTATTTTTACATTCTTATAGTTCATTTGTTGTTGCCCGATCTGATGATATTTTATGGAATGAATATCAATCTATTTTCATTAATAGTAACATACAAAAAAGAGATTGTATATTCTTTCATTAATATACAACCTCTCAATTTCAATTCACAAGTTACTATTCGCTCTTGATCAGCAGCACGCTTCGCAAAGCATAGAAGTTCATTCACATGATTCTGCGCCGAAATTCTCGTTTTTCCTGTGAACTTTATTCACCTAAAACGCTTCTCAGAACGTTAACAATAAGCAGTAACTTACTTGTTTCTTTTTCCCTTACCTAAACAATATCCCTGCTACTTTCTCCAGTTCCCGTCGTTCTTCCACATCATCATAGGACTTCTCCCTGTCGTCTAGTCCTTTCACCACATTTATTGAAAAAAGCCCGTCTTTGTTACAGTAGAAGAAAATTCTCTTCACACCGTTGATTTTAAACCTAGCTTCAGCATTTCCTTCTGGGTAGAGTTTAACCATTTGCATGCGGTCTGAGGATGCAGCTGCGATAAAGGAAATGTAATGTTTTTTCGTCATATCATGATCAATGCAGACGAAGTATTCGGCTTCTACTTTTTCGATAAAAATTTTATGATTCTCGTCAGTTTCTTCTGGGACCGCGGGCGCCAACTGCACGCCGTGGCAATGTATGACAGCTTCGCCCATGGTATGGATCACATTGCCGCATACAGGGTAGACGTAAAATTTTGAGCGGAGCATGTTGGCTGACACATTTGTATTACTCACGGTACTGCCAGAGATCAGTTCTGTGACAGATATGGAAAAAGCGTCTGCAATTGGCTCCAGCAGCGTAATATCCGGATAGCCTTTTCCATTTTCCCTTAGTTAAAGATATTGTTGGGTAAAAAAGATGTGTCAGTCGATTTTGCCTATAAAGCGATAGAAAATCTCTACTTCCTGCTCCCGGCTGCCGTCCTCGCCCTTAACCGCTTCATGCACAAAGATTTTTTCAATCAGCGTATTCAGCAGTTCGGCGGTCAGCTCCGTAGGGTTGACATACTGCCTCATCAGCCCTACCCACTTTTCAGCGTCAACGGCGGTCTGCGCAACGGCTTCCATCGCTTCGTGAAGCTGCTGGATTTTCTCGTCCAGCTCCTTTTGTTCGCCCTGATACTTCTCGGACAACATATTGAAGTTGTACTCTGTAATGCGTCCGGCAGCCCAGTCCTCGTACATCTTGGCAAACAGCCCGTCAACCTCTGCTTTTCGCTTCTCGGCTTTTTTCAGTTCGGATGCCTGTTTCTCCCTCGCAGAGCTGCGTTCCTTATCGCTGGCGTTGAGCAGCCTTTTCAGAAGTTTGTCCTCGTCCTGCTGGGCCTGCTGTGACCAGTATTGCAGGCGGGAGAGGACATAGGCGTAAAGCACATCATAGCGGATGTAGTGCATGGAGCATTGGCGCAGTCCCTGTCCGTTCTTGCTGCAATGATAGTAGCCATACGGGGTTTTGTTCTGCTTATTCTCGCCGTATGCCAGCGACCAGCCGCAGTCCGCACACTTTACCAGCCCTGAAAAAATCTGCGTTGTGCCGTCCTTTTGCCGTCTGCGTCTGCTGGCAATCTGCTCCTGCACCTGTCGGAACACATCTTCGGAGATAATCGCTTCGTGGGTATTCTCCACACGATACCATTCCTCTTTCGGCTTGCGTACCTTTTTCTTGTTCTTGAATGAAATGTTGCTCTGCTTATTGTGTACGCTGTGACCGATGTAGGTTTCCTCTTTCAAGATGCTTTTGACCTGCGCTATCGTCCACGCATAGGCTTTTTCCTCCGGCGCTCCGGCATAGATATTGGCGAAAGTGCCGTACCTCTGGAAGTTCAGCCATCCGGGGGTGGGTACTTTTGCTTCCACCAAAATCCGTGTGATGCTGGCCGCCCCTCTGCCATGAACGGCAAGGTCAAAGATCTTTTCGATAATCCACCTTGTTTCCGTGTCAACCAGAAGATGCCCGGTCTTATCCGGGTCTTTGATATAACCCAGCGGGGCGTAGGCTCCGTAGTGTGCGCCGTTTGCAAACCGTGTCCGCATGGCGGCCTTGACCTTTTTGCTGGTCTGGCGGGCGTGCATCTCGTTCAGGATATTCAGGAATGGGGCAAGCTCGCTTTCTCCGTTGAGGGTGTCCACATTGTCGTTGATCGCAATGTAGCGGACGCCTTTGCTTGGGAAGTAGATTTCTGTGTATTGGCCGGTCAGAATGTAGTTTCTGCCTAAGCGGGATAAGTCCTTTGTCACAACGCAGTTGATTTTCCCGTCCTCGATGTCGTCGATCATCCTCTGGAAGCTCGGCCTGTCGAAAGCTGACGTTAGATAACGATACTTTTGAAAACACTGGAAAATCAAGGTTTTTCGAGCGACGGACAAGCCGGGTATTGTACTAAAAACTGAATACGACGCAAAAGCGGCGTTTCCCACTCTCTACACAGGGAGAACAGGAACGCCGCTTTTTTCATGCCCTTTGTTACGCAGTAGGGGCAGAAAAAGCCTTGCTACAAGCGGCTTTCCGGGCGCGTATCTGACGCGGCAAGGGATTTATACCTTATCCCCCGAAACCGCGCTTCTACTGCGTAACAAATCCACAGCAAAAGGAGTGATTTACTATGGCAGTTTTCCGGGTGGAACGAAACAAGGGCTACACCGTAATGAGCAACCACCACCTACGCAACAAGGAGCTTTCTCTAAAGGCAAAGGGGCTGTTGTCGCAAATGCTGTCACTCCCCGAAGATTGGGACTACACCTTGAAAGGCTTATCCCTTATCAACCGGGAGAAGATAGACGCTATCCGCGAAGCCATACGGGAGCTTGAACGCGCCGGGTATATCGTCCGTTCAAGGGAGCGCGACGAGAAAGGACGCTTGCGGGGCGCGGACTATGTGATATTCGAGCAGCCGCAGCCGCCTACGCCGGATTTACCTACATTGGAAAATCCAACATTGGATAATCCAACACAGGGAAAACCAACATTGGAAAAACCTACGTTGGAAAATCCAACGCAATTAAATAAAGATATACAAAGAACTGACTTACCAAAAAAAGAAAAATCAAATACGGATTTATCAAGTACCCATTCCATTCCTATCCTTTCCCCTAACCCCTCACCTTGCGGGGGAGCGGCTACGCCGCCGGAACGGAAAGGAACGGAAGCGGCAGCACAGAGCGCAGTAGAGATATACCGGGAAATCATCAAGGACAATATCGACTACGACATTCTCAAACAGGACATGAAATTTGACGGGGACAGGCTTGACGAGATTGTAGACCTCATGCTTGAAACGGTATGCACCGCCAGAAAGCGGGTGCGGATTGCGGGGGACGACTACCCGGCAGAGCTTGTGAAGTCAAAGTTTATGAAACTGGACGGCGAGCATATCCGCTTTGTGCTTGACTGTATGCGGGAGAACACAACCAAAATCCGCAACATCAAGCAATATCTGAAAGCAGCCCTTTTCAATGCCCCGTCCACAATCGGCAACTATTACACTTCCCTTGTCGCCCATGACATGGCAAGCGGCGCACTTGCGCCACAGGAGCCGCACGACCCCTATTCATTCAAACCGGGCGAAAGCCTGTAAACAACAAAAGGAGGATTTTATTATGGCACAGAGAACAGGAGCATTGGTATTTGACGAGCGCACTGACCGTTACGACATTCGCTTTGACCTCAATACTTACTATGGCGGGCTGCATTGCGGGGAGTGCTTTGACGTGTTCGTGCGGGGCAAGTGGAAGCCTACCCGGATTGAGTATGGCGACAACTGGTATCTTGTGGGTATCAGAGCCGAGGATTTGAATGGGCTGCGGGTGCGTATCTGACCGCCGCCCCATAAAGAAACGCGAAAGGAGGACGCGAGAAATTGCAGGACGAAGTAAACGAAAAGACCATAGCCCTTTACATCAAGACCGGGAAGCTGACCGCGCAGACGCTCCAAAAGGCAATGAAAGCCATTCTGTCAAAGGGCAAAAAGCAGCTTACGAAACAGCCACAGGGCAAGCAGAGCTTAAAGCAGCTTATGAAGCAGAACGCGGGCGTTTCCAACATTGAGATTACAAAAGACAATATCAAAGCCTTTGAGAGTACGGCGAAAAAGTACGGTATCGACTTCGCGCTGAAAAAGGACACGACGGAAAGCCCGCCCCGCTATCTTGTTTTCTTCAAGGGGCGGGACGCGGACGTGCTGACCGCAGCCTTTAAGGAGTTTTCCGCAAAGAAGCTGACACAGGACAGGAAGCCCTCTATCCGAAAGCTGCTGACAAGCCTTAAAGAAGCCGCACAGGGCAGAAACGCACAGCGAGAGAAAGTAAAAAACAAAGACAGGGGGCGGGAATTATGAAGCCGGAAATCAAGAAGCTGCTTATCCTCAATCTCCCCTATCTGCTCTTTGTCTGGCTCTTTGATAAAGTGGGCGCGGCTGTCCGGCTTTCCCTCGGCGCGGACGCAAGCGCAAAGCTGCTACATCTTGGGGACGGTTTTACCGCCGCCTTTTCCAGTATCGCGCCGAGTTTTCACCCCGTCGATTTGCTTATCGGCATTGCAGGGGCGGTCATTGTCCGGCTGATTATCTACGTCAAGGGCAAGAACGCGAAGAAGTACCGGAAAGGCATGGAATACGGCTCTGCACGTTGGGGGACAGCCGAGGACATAAAGCCGTACACAGACCCGGTATTTGAGAACAATATCCCCCTCACACAGACGGAACGGCTCACCATGAACAGCCGCCCGAAGCAGCCAAAGTATGCAAGGAACAAAAATATCCTTGTAATCGGCGGTTCCGGCAGCGGCAAGACAAGGTTTTTTGTCAAACCGTCGCTCATGCAAATGCACAGCAGCTATGTTGTCACAGACCCGAAAGGCACCGTCTTAATCGAGTGCGGGAAGCTCTTACAGCGGGGCGGCTATCGGATAAAAGTGCTGAATACGATTAACTTCAAGAAATCCATGAAATACAATCCCTTTGCCTATCTGCGGAGCGAAAAGGATATTTTGAAGTTAGTCAATACCATTATCGCCAACACCAAAGGCGACGGGGAGAAATCCGGCGAGGATTTTTGGGTGAAAGCGGAAAAGCTCTACTACACCGCGCTAATCGGCTATATCTGGTACGAAGCCCCGGACGAGGAAAAGAACTTCACGACGCTGCTTGAAATGATAAATGCGTCGGAAGCCCGCGAGGACGACGAGGACTTCCAGAACCCGGTTGACCTCATGTTTGAACGTCTGGAAGAAAAAGACCCGGAGCATTTCGCGGTCAAGCAGTACAAAAAATACAAACTTGCGGCGGGCAAGACAGCAAAAAGCATACTTATCTCATGCGGCGCGAGGTTAGCCCCATTCGACATTAAGGAGCTGCGCGAGCTTATGGAAACCGACGAAATGGAGCTTGACACCATAGGCGACAGAAAGACCGCCCTTTTCGTCATTATCAGTGACACCGACGATACGTTCCTTTTGCGTCGAGCCATACGGCGGGTGCGCCATGACGCTATCCGGGCGAGGTTATCACCGCCCGGACAGCCGAGCGACCAACACCGCGCCGGAAAGCAAGTGTAGCGGTTTGCGGGCAACGACACGCAGAATATACAATGATACTTCCTTACAGCCACAGTCCGAGCGTTAAGAGCGTCGCAGGCAATGGGTAGGGCTGCATGAGAACCATGCCGGGGTGAAATTCCCATGAGGTTATGCTAATAACCGTCCGATTAAAGCCTTTGTTTTATTGAATAGTGGACTTGCTGCTATTCATAGACTGTATTATATGTTTGCGAAAGAAAGGGGGATTTTCTTTGACGCAAAACCAAACGCCCGTTACCACAACGGAGCATAAAATCGGAAAAGTTACTTACCTTGTATGTTCGTCTGCAAGTGAACGCGCAACGGACACACTGGATAAAAAGATAAAAAAGCTCATTCGCAAAGACATGGAGCTGAACCCCGCAAACGCCCGAAAATAGGGCGTTTCTTCACATTTTATACATGACACAGGCAGCGGTATGTGGTATAATATAGACAGTACAAATACCATGCTTGTCTGTCGTCGGAAAGGAGGACAAAATGTTACAGACAGACAAGATTACCGCTTTATATTGCAGATTGAGCCAGGAAGATATGCAGGCCGGGGAAAGCGAGAGCATACAGAACCAAAAGCTGATTTTACAAAAGTACGCTGACGAACACCACTTTTTCAATACGCGCTTTTTTGTAGACGACGGATTTTCCGGCGTGAGTTTCGAGCGTGAGGGGCTTCAAGCCATGCTGCATGAGGTTGAAGCCGGGAACGTGGCGACCGTCATAACAAAAGACCTTTCCCGTCTGGGACGCAATTATCTGAAAACCGGCGAACTGATAGAGATTGTTTTCCCCGAATATGAAGTGCGCTACATTGCCATTAACGACGGTGTAGACACAGCGAGGGAAGATAACGAGTTTACCCCTCTGCGGAACTGGTTCAACGAGTTTTACGCCCGCGACACCTCAAAGAAAATCCGGGCTGTTAAACAGGCAAAGGCACAGAAAGGCGAGCGTGTCAACGGCGAAGTGCCGTATGGTTACATAGCCGACCCAAACGACCGCAATCATCTATTGCCCGACCCGGAAACGGCGCACATTGTAAAACAGATTTTCGCTATGTATGTGCGCGGCGACCGTATCTGCGAAATCCAGAACTGGCTACGGGAACATGAGGTACTTACTGTTTCAGAACTGCGCTACCGTCGTTCCGGCAGTTGCCGCCACCCGCGCCCGCACCCGACCTGTATTTATAACTGGCCGGATAAGACACTGTATGATATTCTTGGACGCAAAGAATATTTGGGGCATACCATTACGGGCAAGAGCTATAAGGTATCTTACAAATCGAAAAAGACGAAAAAGAACCCGGAGGAAAAGCAATACTTTTTCCCCAACACGCACGAACCTTTGATTGACGAAGAAACCTTTGACCTTGCACAGAAACGGATTGCTACCAAACACCGCCCTACAAAGGTTGATGAAATTGACATTTTTTCGGGACTTCTCTTTTGTGGGGATTGCGGCTATAAAATGTATCTGCAACAGGGAGCCGGGACACTGGAACGCAAACACGCCTACACTTGCGGAAAGTACCGAAACAGGATAAGGACTGGCGAGCTTTGCACTACCCATTATATCCGAAAGAGCGTCCTTAAAGAACTTGTCCTTGCTGATTTACAGAGGGTGCTGTCCTATGTGAAAGAGCATGAACAGGAGTTTATCGAAACCGCCAACGAGTGCAGCGCAAAGGCAGTACAAAAGACGCTGACACAGCAGCGGAAAGAGCTTGACAAGGCGCAGAGCCGCATTAGCGAGCTGAACATCTTATTCCGCAAGCTCTACGAGGACAACGCTTTAGGGAAACTTTCTGATGAACAGTTTGCTTTTCTGACTTCCGGCTATGATGAAGAAAAAAAGACGCTGACCCGGAGGATTGCGGAGCTGTCACAGGAAATCGACAACGCCACCGAGCGCAGCGCGGACGTGAAAAGGTTTGTCGCACTGGTACGCAGATACACCGCCATTACCGAACTGACCTACGAAAACGTCCATGAATTTATTGACCGTATTCTTATTCACGAACTGGATAAGGAAACGAACACCCGCAAAATCGAAATCTTTTATAGCTTTGTCGGCAGAGTTGATACGGGCGACAAGCCTACCGAAAGTATCTCCTATTTCAGACAGATAGGAGCCGACGTAAAGAGTTATGCTATCTAACATACATCAAAAAGAGGTAAGATAACGCCCTCTGCAAAAAAGGTTACGTTATCTTACCTCAACAAAGTTCGTGCCGCTCCATCCATCGTCAATATACTCGTCTACTACGGTCAATCCATGCTCGGCGGCGTACTGCCGAAGCATCATGCGCTGTGTCTGGATGCTGCCGCTTTCGCCTTGCAGCTCATCGTCACGGCTCAATCTCAAATAAAGTGCGGTGTTATAAACCGTTGTATTGTATGGTTGTTTCATCAAAAATCCTCCTTAAAAAGAAACAACCCACGCTTATACAATACTTGCTGGTACAAGTATATCATAAGCGTGGGATGATTGACAGTCACAAATCTATCTTTTTTCAGGAAGCAGCGGCGGCGTGCTGGATTACATCTTCCAGCAGGCTGTTCAGCGGCTTCCCGTTCTCTGCAAAATGCTCCGATACCTTGATACGAATTTTCCCCATGACAAAATACTGGGTGCCGTCCGCAGCGGTAAGCATAGTGCCGCTGTTGTTGGTGTTATTTTCGCTCTTGGCTTTTACCATAGGCATTTACCTCCATAAATGAAATATGCCCGACAAGGCAATGTCAGGCTATGTGTGGCGTAGACTGCTCCAATGTCAACCAAACCGTGTCAACCGGCACAAAAGACTTTGAAAACAATCCTCAGGCGCTCTATTATTCTATTTTACTTTTTCTTTGATTTCTTGGTTGACATGGTTGACAAAGAGGAGAAGTGCCTGAAATATCAGACTTTTTCCTGTCAACTGAAACGTCAACCAAACTGTCAACCGGGGGCTTTTTCAGAATGGAAGCTCCATCTGCCGGGCTTCTTCCTCTGTGATTTCCCGAAAACCATCCTTGTCTGCTGGGGGCTGGTTGACACGCTCCCAGCCTTTTTGTGAACCGTACTTCTTATATCTCTTAGGGCTTTTGTAGGCTGTCCAGCCCTGTATGCTGCCGTTTGCAATGCCGGTATTCATAATCTCGCAGATTGCCCGTGTTTCCCACTCTGCCGGGGGATTGCAGTTTCCCAGCGCTTCCTCATAAAGCTGCTTGGAACATACCCTGTCGCCGGTGTAGTCCTCCAAATAGGCGTAAATCATACCGGCCTGCGTGTCCTCCTGCATAAAACCCTGCTGGTGGGCTTTCAGGTAAGCGTTCATTTCCGCGCTGAATGACAGCTTATACTTCCCGCTGCGGTAGATTGTCATGGCTTCCGCCCACATTTGGCTGATATATGTCCTCGCCGCCGCTTCATCGTCCAGTATGTGAACCTCCGCCCGTTCCGGGTACACGGTCACGGGAATAAAGCGCCGGTTGCCGGTGCGGTCACGGGGAAGAAAGTCCTGCCGGTTGGTGGTTCCTCCAAACACGCATTGACGGAGCCGGTCTGCCGGATGGGTTTCATACGGCACTTTATAGGTTTCTTTCTGGCGGCTTAGAAACGACTTGATTTCCTCAATACTTCTGGCGTTGGCGGTGGCGATCATCTCCGACATCTCCATAATCCAATGCCCTTGCAGCTTCCGATACACGTTTTCATCGTCCAGCTTTTTCAAATCGTCTGAAAACCACTCGTCCTTAACTGCAAGCAGTCGGAAAAAGGTGGATTTTCCGGCTCCCTGACCGCCTACCAGACAGAGCATGACTTCAAACTTGCTCCCCGGCTGAAATACCCGCCGGATGGCTCCCATCATAAACAGTTTCAGGGCTTCAAAGGTGTACTCGTCCGTGTCTGCTCCCAGAAAGTGATGCAGAGCATAGCGGATGCGCTCGGTTCCGTCCCATTGCAGACTGTTCAGATAATCCCTGACAGGATGGTAGCGGTTTTCATTGGCTACGATCTGGATTGCATTTTCTACTTTCTTTTCGCTGGTCAGTCCGTAGTGTTCTTCCAGATACAAAAGCAAATATTTCATATCCATATCGGTCAGAGTGGCGCTGGTCCGTTCCCATCCCAGCGGCTTCACAATATCCACCCTTTCGGAAAGAATGTTGTAGCTGACTGCTCCACGCAGCAGCGGGTCACGCTGGAACACTGTCAGACAGTTCTTGATGCTGTTCTTCACGCCGCCTTTCTGCGTCCCCTCCAGCATTTCCCGGATTTCTTCCTGCGTCTGCGCCGGTTCCATTGCGTCCATCGTCCGCATAACTGCTTCCTGCGCTGCTGGCGGTAAGTTCTGAAATTCGCTGCTCAAGCCGCACCACCTCCTTTCCCTGTTCGGCAATCAGCGCCGCTTTTTCTTCCATTTCTCCAAACAACAAAATATCCAGCAGATATTCTACATAGCTGTTTTTTTGCAATGCTTCCACGAAAAGAGGATGCCAGGCGGCATCCTGTGGCTGTGGAGCATATTCGATTTTCCAGCGTTCCAATAGATGCAGATAGTCACATAGCACTTTGAAGTAATGCTGTTCCGCCTGCCGTAACCTCTGCTCCGGCGTAGGCTTGGGCGGCGTTCTCTTTGCTGCCGGTGTGCGGATGGCTCCGTCATAGGGGATTGAAAAATCCTCTGCCAGTCTGACCGCCGCATCCCGTTTTCCCAAACCATGCAGGGAAGCGGCAAAGTCGATCACATCCCCGGAAGCGCCGCAGCCGAAGCAATAGTAGCGGCTGTCCACTTTCATGCTGGGCGTTCTGTCATTGTGAAATGGACAGCAGGCCATGCCATTTCTCCCTACCCGTATTCCATAGTAAGAAGCAGCCTGCCGGGTAGTGACGGACTGCTTCACCGCTTCAAACACATTCAAATGCTTCCTCCCGTAAATGTCATAGTTCTATATCCTGTTTCTTTTTCGGCGCTTCCTGTTCTGGCTGCCGCCGCTGCAATACCCGGTCAACGCAGTACTGTACTCGGCGCATTTTCATTAAATCCTCCCGAAGCGGCTTATACTGCGGGGACAGCTTGGCATACTCCGCTTGCAGCCGGTCATATTCCTGTTTCCATGCGGCCAGGGTGATGGGCTTCCTGTCCAGCTTCTCTTTCAAAATCCGGCGGGCCGTATAAAACAGCCGCAGATCAGCGTCATGGGCGGTTTCAAATTTCTCCCGCTGTTTTTTCCACTTGATACCGTTCAGCTCGTCATACACCGGCTTCAGCCGCTTGTAGTTCTCGGCCTGCCGTATCAACTCCTGCAATTCTTTCATCCGGGCTGACTTCGCTTTCATGGTGTCGCTCAATGTGTCAAACTCTGTGCTGACAGCAGACAGGCGGGATTCCAACGCTTCCAGCGTCAGCAGCTTGTTTTCCATCAGGTAGTTGACCGCTTCCGCAAATTCTTTCAGGTTCTTGCCCTTAGCTTTCTGGCTCCATGCCCCGGCGTTTCTGTCCTGATAATAGGAGATCAGCAGGTCGGCAAGGCTCGGTGTCTTAGGCTTGGAAAGTTCCTCTTTGACTTCTGAAATCCAGCCGAACAGGGATTTAATTTTCTTTTTTATGTCCAGCATCAGCCGGTTAGTCGCCTTAATCCAGCGGTTCAGTTCGCCCTTGTCGGTACGGATGCCCTTTGCTTCCATCTGCCGGACAGTCGGCCCCTCATGGACGGTGGGGATCAAGTCAATCCCCTGCCGCACATAGGAGCGGTGGTCAATACGAACATCCAGCCCCTTTTTCGCAAACTTTTCATTGACCATCCGGCACCATGCTTCCCGCCATTCTTCCAGCGTTTCCGGGCTGCCCCAGTCGGTAGTGGGTACGGCGTTGAACATGGGCTTGCCGTTCCTATCCAGCACCCGGTTTCCCTCATCATCCAGCACATATTCCCGGCGCTGCTTCTGTCCCCATGTGCCGTCTGGATTGATGGGGCGCATGGTCGTCATCACATGGAAGTGCGGGTTGGGGATGCCTCCGTCCTCCTTGTCCGGGGCATGGACGGCAAAATCGGCAACCATTCCTTTGTCCACCAGACAGCGCTGCACAAACTCCCTCGCCAGCGCAATGTTTTCTTCCATCGAAAGTTCATTCTGCAAAGCAATATCAAAGCTGTAAGCAAGCTGCGCTTTCTTGTGTTTCTCTACTTGTTCCACCGTATTCCACAAGGTCGCCCGGTCCTGGTATTCCAGCGGGGCATGGGGCGGCAACAAAATTTCGGAACAGATCACGCCGCCCTTGCGGGTGTAGTCACTGTACTCGCCGTAGTAATCACTGTAAAGACACTCCCCGGCCCGGTAAGCTGCGGCGGCAATGGCGCTCTGTCCGGCGCTGCGTCTGATCTGGCTGACCGTTAAATGATAAAGCGCCATCGTCAGTTACCATCCTGCGGCTGGCTGTGATTTTCAACCGCAAGCCGTACCATGTTCTGAACCGGCTGCCATTCGGCAATGCGCTCCATCAGGGAATAAAATTCCTGCTCGGTCAGTATCTTCACTTCCGGCATGACGCTCTCAATCGCCGCCCCACGGGTAATCAGCCGATGGCTGCGCTGTTTGCGGGAACCGCTGTCCAGATAGGATTTTCGGTTTTCCAGTCGGCGCAACTTTCGTTTTTCCTGTTCCAGTTTGACGGTGTTTTCCTCGTACTCTCTCTGCAATTCTTCCAAAGATTTGCTCATGTTCTCACTCCTTTGCTCTGAAATAAAAATGACCGTATGGATAACGGTCAGGGTGTCGGTATTCGTCTATCAAACCCGATGAAAAGATGCAGACGCAAAGCGGGTGTATCTTTTCATCGGGTGCGCAGGGATAGCCGCTTTAGCGGCGCAAGGGGTGCAGCCCCTTGTACGGAACGAAGTGACGCAGGCCCCCGGATTGCTGATGCTGTCAGCGGTCAGGGGGCGGCTCCGCAGGACGCACGATACATGGTCGTCAGACTATGTATAGAAGTGCGCCCTTTGTTCCAAAGGGATTTCTGCCGTTTCCGGCTCTGCTCCGTTTTCCCTCTTTTTTTCCGCCCCTTTGCGGGAACGCTTGGAAAGATACTTCGGACATTCGATCACGACTGCCCGGAAGCTCTGCTTGCAGTCACGGCGGCATCTGCGGCATAGCTCGTTATAAGTGACACGGCTGCGGTCATTTAAGAAGAAAGACCACTCCAACCGGCGCTTCTTGCTCATTCTCGGCGTAATTGGCTCCTTTCCCCGTTTCTATCCGACATACGCAGATAGACGGTTTTGGTGTAGCGTTTCGGTGTCATTTTCAAGGTTTTTCCCCTCTGTATGCGCCTTTGAAAATGGCGGCAGTATTCCAGATAGGGAAAGATACCATGCGCTCATTTGTTGCCTTTCGGTACGGTTTCCGTACCCTTTTCCATCCAGTCAAAGAACACCTTTTTACTGACCTTAATCAGCCTGCCGCTTCTGAACGCCGGAAAACCGGTGGTGTGAACCAGCTCATAGGCGCTCACTCTGGAAATTCCCATAATGCGCCGGATGTCCGCCACGTCCAGCACCAGCGGAAGATCATCATAATTTTTTAATCTCTTGTTATCGCTCATTTAGTTCCTCCCATATTAAAATCAATTCTCTTGCTTCCTGTTGCCGTTCTACCCAAAAGCCGTTATCCTGCCCCATTCCTGCGGCGTTTCCTTGCATTGGTGCGCCGGATGCGTCACTTCTCCTGCCGGTCATATCCCTTTTGGACGGTCATTTACTTGCCAAGGTACTACATGGAACGAAATTACCATGTGCAATTATCATAGCGACTTCTCCTTGACGAAACAATACTTTTACGATACTATGAGTGTAACTGATATAACAGAATTATAAAATTACCATAAGCAAAGGTAGGAAAATAGAATGGAAATGGAATTTGTGCGGCATGAGCCGTGTTATGACCGGATTTTGTTCGTCCTGACGCTGGACAGGAAGAAAATGAAAGAGCGGATTTTAATTGGGGAAGAATTACAGGTGCGCTTTCGATTACAGGGGGATATGGATGCGGATGTGCTGTGCGATACAACACGCCCGCTTGGAACGTTCCTTGCAGAGTTTGAACATGACCCTGACGGGGAATGGAACCGCTTTGGCCTGGCTCCGCTGAGGGATGCCCTGCACTCAAACCGCTGGAAGCAGCCAGCCTTAGAGCAGGCCGCAGGGGAATTTCTGAAAACAAAGTTTGATACCGGCGATCCGCTGCGGATGTATGCTGCGTTCCGTATCTGGAATGGCTATCTGCTGGCAAGGGAACCGGCGAAACGTGCGGAAGCCTGTGACCGCTTCATGGATAAAATGAGTCACTTTACCATGACCTTTCAGCAGAGAAGCCCGCTTCAATTTGACAGCGATACCGGTAGGCCGCAGCCGTTCCATATTTCCAGCCGGATATTCGGCTCCGTACCGGCAGCGGAAACACGGCTTGACCTTTGGTATCCGGACAACCGGCGTACGACAGAATGTGTCGCGGCCTATACCACGTTCTATCCGCTGATAACCTACTATCTGAACCGGCTGAATGATTGGGGGTTGTGCTTCCGAAAATGCAAAGTCTGTGGACATATCTTCCTCGCAAAAAGCCAGCGGTACGAACTGTGCAACGACAAATGCAGAAAGAAGCAGGCACTTCAAAACAAGAGGGAGTTTGACGAGAGGGCAAGAGAAAACAACTACGATTTGCTCTACAAAAACGAGTGCCAGAACTGGCGCAACAAGATCAACAAGGCAAAAAGGACAGCGGGCTTCCCGGCTGACCGGCTGGAAGAAATGCTGACCGCTTTTGAAGCGTTCAAGAAAGAAGCGTTGCAGAGAAAACGGGCTGTAAAAGAAAGAACAGCCAGCCCGAAAGAATTTACGGACTGGTTGTATCAGCAGAGTAGTATTATTGTAGAATTGGCCGAGAAATCCTCTTGAAATCCCTTGCTTTATTTCGCTCAAACGAATATAATTATATCAGTTTTCAAAATCCAAAATACAGGTTCGAGGTGCCGCAAGTGAATGGGTATATAACAGTTCAGGAAGCTGCTGAAAAATGGGGCGTAACGCCGCGTCAAGTTCAAATTCTTTGTAAAGAGAACAGAATTGTTGGCGCTATGCGTATGAGCCACATTTGGATTATTCCTGAGAATGCTCAAAAACCGACCAATACCAAACGAACTTCAAATAAGACGGGAGGAAAAAAGTTTGCTGCAACGCACTCTGTATAAAAAACAAAATATCGACTTGTCCTCCGCGCCTTGGACAATGCATGAATTCTTTGCCGGAAGCGGTTTAGTCGCCTACGGCTTAAAAGGTATGTTTGCACCAATTTGGGCTAACGATATTAGCGAACAGAAAGCGGCTGTATATGAAGCTAATTTTGGTTGCGAACATTTTGAACTTGGCGACATAAAAGATGTGAATGGTAGGGATTTGCCTTTTGCTCATTTATCTTGGGCCAGTTTTCCATGCCAGGATTTGTCTTTGGCTGGTTCTTTAGGCGGTATTCACGCATCCAGAAGCGGATTGGTGTGGGAATGGCTACGTGTGTTGGATGAGATGGAAGAAAAGCCACGAATATTGACTTTAGAGAATGTAACCGGCTTGCTTTCCACAAATGGCGGCGATAATTATCGGGTTCTCCATATGGCACTTGTGGAGCGTGGTTACGACTGTGGAGCTATCGTTTTAAACGCTTCCCATTTTGTTCCGCAGTCAAGACCGAGGGTTTTTGTTATTGCTGTGCAACATGGATATGCAATCCCGGCGTATCTGACCGGAGATGCCCCTTGCTGGCTGCATAATAAAGCTGCCTCTGATTTGGGTCGGTCTTTACCCGGATGGATTTGGTGGCAAGCGGAGAAACCTCCGCGCCGCCACAGCACATTAAAAGATATTATTGAAGAAGAAACAAAATTTGATAAAGATACTGTCCTGCCGCTTGTTCCAGAACGGCACCAGATCAAGCTAAATGAGCATGACACGGTTTATGCTACGGGCTATCGCCGAACACGTCATGGAGAGCAGCAGCTAGAATTGCGCTTCGATGGTATTGCCGGTTGTTTACGAACGCCAGAAGGCGGAAGTAGCAAACAGTATTTAGTTGTGAAAAAAAATGATGAGATTCATGCTCGCCTATTGACTGTTCGTGAAGCCGCTCGATTGATGGGAGCGCCGGATAGTTTTATTCTCCCCGGTAGCTACAACGATGGTTATAAAGCGATGGGAGATGCTGTCGCAATGCCGGTAGCTCAATTCATAGGAGAAAATTTCCTAACAAAACTTGCGGAGGCCGTATACGATGATTAGTACAGAAGAAAGATTAAAAGCATTTCAAGAGGAAAATAATATCTATACGAAAGGGCCGCTGTCGCTAGTAGTTCAATTTACTCGACTTGTTCAGAACAAGGATTTTCCCTTAAATCCAGACGATTTTCAAACAAGCAGTAAAGGACAGGTTGCTGGACTTGGCGGCGGTAATCTCAAAAAAATATTAAAAGAGCATGGCATTACACAACAATTATCCGCAGAAGGCGGGCGCACCAGTCGCGGAAGTATGGGGTTAATGATAAAGTACGTTGATTTTCTCAACGCATGGAACGAAGAAGAAACTGTTGATTTTTCAATCGTGGAAGAATTTTGGGCGGAACAAGTTAGAGAATATTTCAGAAATCAGCCGTTTGTTTTGACCGCCGATACTTCCAAAACTATTGGAGCAAACTTAGACGAACTATTTGAACAGGCTAAGAAACGTCAGAAACAAAATCCGGGAACGCAGTATTTGGGAACGGTTTTGCAGCACTTAGTAGCCGCGAAATTATGTCTTATTATGCCTGAAAATGCATTTGAGATTCATGGCGCTTCTGTTGCGGACGCGCCAACTGAACGAAGCGGCGATTTTGTTATAAACAACACGATTATCCATTGTACAACAATGCCCGGCGCTTTGCTGATTGAAAAATGCAAGGCGAACTTGCGCGGCGGATGCCATCCTGTCATCATTACAATTTTTGAGCGTGTACATACAGCATTAAATCTTGCGGAAGATGCGGGCCTTGCCGGGCGCGTTGAGGTTTGGGATATTCAGCAATTCCTTTCGTCCAATGTATATGAACATAGCCTTTTTGATGAAAGCAAGAGAAATTCTACGCTTTCAGATATTATTGGTCGTTATAACGAAATTGTTCTTGAGGCTGAAACTGATCCGAGCCTTCGCATTGAGTTTGAGGCGAGATGATTTATCATGGCGGATATTTTTAATAATGAAAAACGCTCTGAAATCATGCGAAAAGTTAAATCAAAAAAGAACAAATCAACAGAACTGCGATTGATAGACATATTTAAACAGAATGGTATTACTGGATGGAAGCGCAATTATCCGGTCAAAGGACATCCCGATTTTGTGTTTCTAAAAGAAAAAGTTGCAGTATTCGTAGACGGTTGCTTTTGGCATGGTCATGATTGCCGAAATACACGCCCGGCAGAAAATAAGGAATACTGGCAAAAGAAATGCGAACGTAATATGAAGCACGATAAAGATGTGACTGCCATGTTTGAGGCACGCGGATGGAAAGTTCTGCGTATTTGGGAATGCGAATTAAAAAAGAGAAACGAAACTATATTAGTCGAAAAAATTCAGTCAATATTGAGTCGTTCTTCTGAAAGGACACAACGATGACAATTAAAGCTGTTGATTTATTTTGCGGCGTAGGCGGGCTTACCTATGGTTTGCAAAAAGCGGGAATTCCAGTTGTAGCAGGAATTGATATTGATGATTCTTGCGAATACGCTTATACTCACAACAACAACTGCACATTTATTCATAAAAGCGTTGAAGATGTCACAGGAAAAGAAATACGCGCCCTTTTGCGAGGCGCTGACGTTAAAATACTCGTCGGATGTGCGCCATGTCAACCTTTTTCAAGCCATCAAAAAGATAAGCAAAACCGTTCTAAACATAAAGACTGGAAATTACTATACCAATTTGGGCGGTTGGTGGAAGAAACTCGTCCCCACATAGTATCAATGGAGAATGTGCCAGAATTAGAAAAAGAAAAAGTTTTTAAAGATTTTGTTTCCACGTTAGAAGGCTTGAATTATATTGTAAATTATCAAGTTGTAAATGTCGCAAATTATGGCGTACCGCAACGGAGAAAAAGGTTGATTTTGCTTGCGTCGCGTCGCAAAGAAATAAAACTTATTGATGCAACACATCAAAAACATCTGACAGTTAGAGACGCTATTGGTAGCTTACCGAGAATTTCCGCTGGAGAGGCAAATGAAAACGATAGGCTTCATATTTCGCCAGCACTCTCTCCTATCAATTTGGAACGAATACAACATTCCGTTCCCGGCGGTACATGGCGTGATTGGCCTGAACGTTTAGTATTAAACTGCCATAAAAAAGAAGGCGGAAAAACTTATGCATCAGTATATGGTAGAATGAAGTGGGATGATTTGTCTCCTACTATCACCACACAATTTATCGGTTATGGAACCGGACGTTTTGGACATCCAGAACAGGACAGGGCGATTACTTTACGGGAAGGCGCTATTTTACAGTCTTTTCCTCCTGATTATCAATTTTCGCCTAGCAATGTTGAAGTTCCGATAAGGAAAATAGCACGCCATATAGGAAATGCTGTTCCGCCTCGTTTGGGCGAAGTGATTGGAGAAAGTATAATTAGAAGTTTACCTAAAAAGAGACAAAAGAAAGCGACGATTGCAAATGAAAGAGAAAGAATACAAACTTAATATTGATCCCCGTATTTTGGAATTATTAGGTCCAAGCCTGTATACAAACATTTATTATGTGCTAGCTGAATTAATTGCTAATGCTTACGATGCAGATGCCCACAATGTATATATCATTGCTAACAAGGATGATATTACCGTTGAAGATGACGGCAAAGGAATGTCATATGCTGACGGCGATATCCAGAAATACCTTAATGTTGCCGCGGTTTCTAGAAATACCGATGCCGAATCTCTAACCCCTATGAAACGGAAGAAAATGGGGCGTAAAGGCGTAGGAAAACTAGCTGCCCTATCGGTTTCTGAGAACGTTCTTATAAAGACGATTTCAAATGGAGAAAAATCAGGGTTTGTATTATCTCGCCATATAAACGACAATAATTTACTTGTGCCGCTCACTGACGAGCAAATTTCTTTCGAAAGAGTATCTGGCAACGGTACTTCTGTCGTTATGCAGAATCCGCAGTACAAACTTCATAGTACATTAAAGGCAATTAAACGCAATTTACTTAAGATATTCCCGTTAGTAAATGAGAAGTTTAAAATTCACCTAATTCGGGGAACGGAAGCGGAAACCATTGAGAACTTTGATAAGGAAATGATTTCAGAACTCTCTACTCTAATTACTTTAGGGGATGAATTTACATATCTTAATGATTTTTTCCAGACGCCATATGGAAATGAAATAGCAGAACTCCGCAAAAATAAACCTTTAGCAACAATGCCCATTAGTATGGATGACAAATCTGGTGTTGAACATACATATAACGTAGAAATCAAAGGATGGATAGGAACTTATACATCAACTCGCGGCAGAAAAGTAGAGTTAACGGATTTTCCTGATAATTTTATTTCTCTGTATGCCAACCAAAAAATGGGCGAATTTAATATACTTCCTGTTGTTGGACAAAATAAATTGAATGAAGTCTATGTCGTAGGTCAACTTCATGTTGATATTTTTGAACTGACGGAGTTACCCGATATGGCTCTAAGCAATCGTCAAGGATATAAAACGGATGATCCTCGCTATCAGGCGGTACTAGATTATGTTAGAAAAACTTTATTGCCTGATATCTTGAAAATGCGAGATTTGTTTGTGTCTTTGGGCAAAAAGAAAAAAGAAGAAAAAAAGCTAGAACAGCAACGTCAAAACGAAGCTTCATTTAAAAAGTCGGTAGATACTTTCAGAAAAAACACCGCTAAGAAAGCAGCTCAAAAAATTTCTTCTCGTTTAGGTATTAGTACAGAGCAAGCTGATGAAGTAGAGGCAATACTTTCTGATGAAATAAACACCAACAGTCCGGATATGGGGATTAAAAGCATTATTGATTCTCAAAAGAAGAAATTGCTAATTAGTCAGACATATCGAGACAAGGATTTGGCGGATATTATTTACAATATGTTGGTATTTAACAACGTACCGCCCGAAGATATAATTTATACAAACTGTGATGATGAAGTATCACGCATCCCAGAAGGCGACGTAGGAAAAAGTGGGATATACGACTATTTGCGAGATTTCTTTGTTGATAGTTATTCTACGCAAAAGATTTATGTTATTTTCGTTACAAGTCATAATACGAAAAGTTCATGGGGTGCATTGATGGAAGTTGGCGCAGCATGGATAACTCAAGTTGAGCATAAAATATTTAACATTTACGATTTTCGCCCCGAACATCCTTTAGACGATGAACAGCAATGGCATTCAAGTTCTAGAGATGATGACGGTAATCTTTATATGTCAAAATTGAGCGTAGACATTTTTGCTCAAAAAATCGAATATATATGCGATAAATTGGGCTATAAAAAAAGAACCCGTCAGGAAAACAAGGATCATTTGTCAACATTGGTAAAGGTTACACCTCGTTAAATATGAAAGCACGCCCCAATTTTACTAATCAGTAATTTGGGCGTGCTTTTAATATTATATAAGCGTGGCGTTGTTATGTCTGATGCGGTATCTTTAACTATGGGAAACTCCAGTTTCCCATTTGGAAATTGTTTTGTCTGTGACTCCCAGCTTATCAGCAAGCTGTAATTGTGTCATTTTGTTTCTTTCACGTAATTCTTTAATTATGGTTCTTGTAACATATTGGTTCATAATATCTACCTCCATGTGCAGATTCTATAACAAATTTGACTTTTTGAGTACCTACGCAAAGTAGAGTTTCCTACGCTGATAAACTTCTTTCTTATAATTATTGATTTTTTATGTTCATAAAAATTAACAAAAGCACGCTGTTTTGTCAATTTTTATTTACTTTATAAGCAAAACTTTCTCCTCAACCAGATTTTTTATATTTGATTAAGGAGACTAATTTTCGTTTATAGGCAACGCCAAACTTATTTTTCTTCCAAAAACTTTTCTATTTTATCCCAATATACTTCCATCGTCTCATCCCCGCCACAATATATCTCATGCTTCGTCCCGGGCATGTAGAAATATTCACAGGGAGCTGCACCGCGCTTTCTGATTTTCGCTGCGAATTTCTGAAGTGCGCGGACGGATATGAAATCGTCTTTTTCGGCCTGGAAAATGAGCAGAGGAGACCGGAGTTTCTTCCAGCCGTGGTATCTTAAATACCAGCTCATTTTTATGGCTGCTTTCAGCCAGCCATAGGATGGTGCACAGGTCTGGAGAAACTGTTTTTCTTTTCTCAGGTCGTTGTACCTTGCAAATTTAGATTCGGAGGTGCCAGCGCTGGTTTGGAAGGTATCGGTTCCGTCGTAGGGTTTCTGGCCTAAGACATAGGACTCTTCCTTTCCCAAAAGGCATTCTGCATTGGCGATCAGTACGGTCAACGGCCAGGGCACACCTCCGGTGAGCGGTTTGATCATAGGCGAGCTTAATATCACTTTATGAAAAAGAGTGGGTTCCCAGGCTGCGGCGATTACGCCGATTGCACCGCCCATGGAGTGGGCCAAAAGGTTCACGGGCAGCTTCGGGTATGCCCTTTTGATTTCGTGGCATACTTTCAAAAAATCCCTTACATACCGCTTCCAGATATCAATATGTACCAATGAAGGATCTGCTGTCAGGCGGTAGCTTTGGCCGTGTCCCATATGTTCTGGCATGTATACGTGATAGCCAGCCTGTAAAAAATAGTAAATCATCTCCTCATATTTTGGCGCACCTTCTGTGAAGCCGTGGCTGATTACAACCACCCCTTTTGGATCATCTGCCAGATAACGTTTCACATGGATTTTTCCTATAATTCCATTTTTCTCATGGTAAATGTCTTCTGCTCCTGGAATGTACCCCTCTCGGCAATGAGCCTTTAAATAAGGTTCCACCTCATTTTTCATAGTATCTAAATATTCGTTTTCCTGTATTATTTTCATTCCAAAACTCCTCTTACAAGCAGCTTATAAAATCATAAAAAACAATCATCACGATTCACACATTCCTGATAACACAACTTATTCAAAAGTATCTTTGAAAAAGGCGTGCTGCGACATGTGTGTTACAATTTACGAAGGGCTTAATACTTTATTACTATCCCCCAATAATCCCATTAATCTTCTTCTCATTATAAAACACCAGAATAATTCCGCCCACCATACAAAACACCGCTGCGCCAAAGGCTGCGATTCTATAACCAGTTCCCTCTCCTGCTCCAATCGTAGAAACAGCAGTAAAGATCAGCATGGAAAGACTCTGGCCCAGTTTGAATGCAAAGGTTCTTGCCGCATAAAACATTCCTTCCCTGTTGCTTCCGGATGTGATGGAATCACTCTGGGCGATATCTGCCACAACCGCCTGGGGCAAAATTCCGAAAATCGCCATCGGCAGCGCTGCCACCACCGTCAGGATCAATCCCTGTACGGTTTCCGGAATAAAGCTCATTTTTCCCATAAATCCTGTATAGAAATAAGCCAAACTGAATACAGCAAATGCAAATAGAATCATCTTTTTCTTACCCAGTTTCGGGGTAAGCTTATTTACCGGAATGTAAAATACCAAAGACAATGCTGTCATCCCCACAAAATACAGGGTTGTCATCGTCTCCGGCAGCTTCAGAAGGCTGGTCACAAAGAAAGGCAGACCTGTCTGAAACATGGTAAGGGCGATCCAGTAAAAAATATCGGAGCCCACAAATTTACAAAATTCTCCATTCTTAAACGTAGCAGTCAGGGAGCGAAAAGCAGACTCTTTTGCTGGAACTGTGTCCACGTAATCCTTTTCCCGAATGCAAAATACCGGTATCAGCATGCAGATAAATGCCACCACTGCCATCAGCGTGAAGGTGACACGGATGGCGCCAACACGTCCAAATGCCGGGATAAATGCACCCCAGATAGTTGGTGCCAGGTATGCAACTGCAGTTCCTGCAATGAATGTAAAGGAAATCACCGTAGAAATGTTAAGCCGCTCCTGCTGAGTATGTCCCAGCTCCGGAATCAAGGCATTATACGGTGTGCAATAAGCTGTAATGGAAAGGTAATAGGCCAGAACCATCACCAGCAAAAACGCTGCATTGAGCCAGCTTTTCTCATTAATCGGGGACCAGAACACCAGCACTGTGGAAAGTGCCAGAGGCAAGGACGCCCATTTCAGGAATGGAATTCGCCGTCCATCTTTGGCTGTACACCGGTCCGACCAGGACGCGATCATAGGATCTGTAAAAGCATCAAAAATTCTCCCGAAGGCTGTGATTCCTCCGATAATAGTGAAAATGCCAAGCACCACCAGTCCCTGTGGAATAAATACGTTCTGCCCCTGGCTGATGGCGGTTTCATCTGGCTGATAAAAATACACAAGCCAGTTTGAAATGATTCCGGACAACATTGCCCATCCAAACTGACCTGCTGCAAACTGCCATATTTTTGCTGTTGTAAGTTTCTTCATCACGTACTTACCTCCTGCTTCTTTATATAATGATAGTATCATTTTTGTGCCCGCTTCACAATATACGAATCATTACTATTGCACAATTTTCACAGAATTTATTACTGTTTTATAGGTAATAATTTACTTGCAAGTGTTTGAAAAAGGCTTTCTGCAAGATGTGCGTCACAATTTGTGGAAGATTTTATCCGGATGAGGGCGCCATAGCGGGCAGCAACCGAATTCGGGTAGAATATACCGCAAAGTGGGCGTGCAGATTGCGGATTTTATTCAGCATTCCACAGCCACTTTAATTACGCCATCTCTCTTATTTTCAAAGAGCTCATACGCTTCCTCAATTCTGCAGAGCAGATAGGTATGTGTGAGCACAGGCTTAGGCTTCTCCATTCACTGTCTGCCATCCGGAACTTTCATGGTAAATATAAAAGCAAGTGAACTAAGCAGCAGCATATAAGGATACAGCAGCATTGGAAGTATATCAAATGCGCTGACCACTTCTCCTAAACTGGCTGCAGCAGAAACAGCAACCAGCATTTGCGCTCCGTATGGTAAAATCCCCTGAAAAATACAGGAAAATGTATCCAGGATAGAAGCAGCTTTTCTGGCGCTGATACCGTAATCCTTTGACATTTCCTTTGCAATCGGGTTCGCCATAACGATCGCAACTGTATTATTGGCAGTTGCAATATCCATTAGCCCAACTAACAGTCCCATTCCCAGGAGCCCGCCTTTTTTTCCTTTAAACACTTTCTTTATCCAGTATAATAAAGCGGAAAATCCACCATACTCCTTGATCAGGGCACAGATTGCAGCTACCAGAATCGCAACCATACTGGTTTCAAACATCCCGGCAGCACCGGTTCCCATATTTCCGATCAGGTCTGTGGGTGCTATCATTCCTGTTGCAATCATAATAACTGAGCCACTTAGAATACCTGTAATCAGCACGAAAAATACATTAAATCCGATGATTCCACCTATAAGAACCAGAATATAAGGAATGATCTGTATTAAATCATATTTTTCTTCGATGAATCCACCATTATAATTTTTAACAGACAAAACCAGCAGAATAATAATGCTGGCAATAGCAGCTGGCAGTGCAATAAAGAAATTCTCCTTAAATTTATCTTTCATTTCACAGCCTTGTCCATTACATGCAGCAATGGTTGTGTCTGATATAAATGACAGATTATCTCCAAACATGGCGCCGCTCATGACGGAACCAATACAAACCGGCAGTGCAAATCCGGATACTCTTGCTACTGCAACTCCAATTGGAACGATCAGCGTAATTGTTCCTACAGAGGTACCCATTGCAAGAGAAACAAAACAGCTGACCACAAAAAGCACAACAACTGCAAACTGAGGCGGAACCAGTGACAAAATAAAATATGCAACACTGTTTGCAGATGTTCTTCCGACTATACCTACAAAAATACCTGACAGCATAAAAATTATGATCATTGTAATAATGTTAGGATCACTGATTCCCATCCCCATAACTTCCAGCTTATCATCCAATTTAAGCTCGCGGTTCTGTATACAGGCAACAAGTAATGCAACCAGAAATATAACGACAACGGGAATTTTATAAAATCCCATCTCGATATCCAGACCATACTCAAATAATATGCCAAGCCCCAGATACAAAACAACAAACACTACTATAGGAAGCAGTGCTTTTCCATTTCTTTTTTCATTTTTCCTCATCCTACATTTTTCTCCTTCTTCGTTATAGTACTAATAGTACCATTTTTGTGCCGGCTTCACAATAGCACGTCAACTGGATATTTTACATAAAAAGTCCCGGCAGGCTTCTGCTTCTGAGCGCTCAAACTCAGGTAGTATGAAACCTGCCGGGAAGTTTTATTTTCATCAACCGAAAAACTACAGCTTGCTAATAATCTGTCTCTTATATTCCAAAAATTCTTCTGACAATGCAAAATCCTCTGCCCTTGGTTTTCTCTCCTGGATCACGATCTCATCTTTGATGGTTCCCGGAGTTCCGTTCAGGATGTAAATCCTGTCGGACAAAAGAATGGCCTCGTCAATATCATGGGTGATAAACAAGGTGGACAGATCAATATGCTGCATAACCTCCAGATACCACTTATGCACACTGGCCTTGGTCAGCGTGTCCAAGGCACTGAAAGGCTCATCCAGAAGGGCAACTCCGCTGGAACTTAAATAAGTTCGAAGCAAAGCCGCACGCTGTCGCATACCGCCGGACAGCTGGCTTGGATACTGATACTGGGTGCCTTCCAGACCAAATTCTGCAAAAAGCGGATTGGCCTTTTCCCTGGCTTCTGCTTTCTTCATGCCTTTCAGTACAAGGGGAAGTGCTACATTGTCGATCATTTTCTTGTGGGGAAGGAGAAGATCCTTCTGCAGCATGTAGCTGATGCTTCCAGGAGTGGAAGTCACATCCTGATCTTTCAGATAGACCTTTCCTTCATCAGGCGGGATAATACCGGAAAGAACATTGAACAATGTGGTCTTTCCGGAACCGCTGACTCCCAGAAGGGAAACCAGCTCCCCCTGCTCCAGATGAATGGAAATGTCCTCCAAAACCTTTTTTTCACCGTATGTTTTTGAAATATGTTCTGCTCGTAAAATTACTTTATTTTGTTCTGATGACATATTCGTTCCTTATACACAGCGCTACTTCCATAACCAGTTCCATTTTCCGCAATAATTGGGGTAAATTTGCCTGACAGAATAGCTCTATGCGTTAATTTCTTTCTCTTTCATTCCTTACTGTGGAAGATACTCGTTAGAAAATCCGACTCCAGTAAGATCCTTGTCGCAAAGCTGGTTCTCATACAGCCATTTGTAGAATGCATTCCATCTGTCTGCATCAATTACGCCCCAGCTTTCTGCATCGTCAATGTATTTTGTGGAAAGGAATTCCTGACTCTTCTTTACAAGCTCTTCAGCATCCTTCAGAGAGCCTGTATTATCGCCGTCAATGAGGATCTGTGCTGCCTCATCCGGATTCTCTGCTGCAAACTCATATCCCTTTGCAGTTGCTTCCATAAATGCTTTCGCCTGATCCGGATTCTCAGCAAGATAGTCGTTATTTGCAATGATAACCGGTGTGTAGTAGTCAAATACAGGATTGATATCAGAGAATGCAAAATAGTCGCAGTCTACACCTTCTACGTCAGCATTGATTCCGCCCCAGCCCTGGAATACCCAGATGGCATCCGTCTGATTGGCAGCAAGTGCTGCAGGCTCATCTGTAATATCATTAGGGATCAGGGTAACCTGACTGAAATCTCCGCCGTCGCCGTTTACAACATTTTCCAGCACAGCAAGCTCGATTGGGGAATCCCATGTGGAATAGGTTTTTCCGGTAAGTCCGGCTGGTTTATCAATTCCGTCACCTTTTCGGGAAAGGATTCCGGAGGTGTTGTGCTGAATGATTCCTGCAACTGCTGTGATTCCAAGAGGCTCGTCAAGTGCAAGGGAAGCAGCCATGGTATCCTGGGCCTCGATCGCAAACTGAGCCTGACCTGCTGCGCACATAAGGGCTGCACCATTTTCCGGTGGCTGAACGATTTCCACATCAAGACCAGCTTCTTCGTAGTAGCCTTTTGCCTGTGCTACATAAAGTCCGGTGTGGTTGGTATTCGGTGTCCAGTCCAGGCAGAATGTGATTTTCTCCTGTGCACCATCTTCTGCGTATACACCTGTAGGAACTGCAAGCACCATAGCTGCCGCTGCAACTGGTGCGATTACTTTTTTCAGATTCTTATTCATGATTTTTCTCCTTTTCTACCTGCAGCCATGGCATTGTGATCCGGCTGACAATATTTACTGCCAGAAGAAGTAAAAGGCTGATGATCACAATGAAGATAATGACTGCAAACATTTTATCAAAAGAATATGCTTTTTTTACACGGGTCATATAAACACCAAGTCCGTTAAATCCACCCAGCCACTCAGAAACAACTGCTCCTACAACTGCATAGGAAGCAGATATTTTCAGCCCGGAAAAAAACTGGGGCAAAGCACCTGGAAATTTCACATGGCGGAAAATCTGTGCCCGGCTGGCTCCCATGGCCTTCATCAGACGAATGGCATCCGGATCCACACTTTTATATCCATCCAGCAGTCCGATTGTAATTGGGAAAAAAGTGGTGATCACAACCAGAGTGATCTTAGGTGCCATTCCAAATCCCATCCAAAGCACCAGAATTGGCGCAATGGCAATGGTCGGTATGGTCTGCGTAATGATCATGATCGGATAAAATGCCTGATCCATTACACGGAACCGATCCATCATAGTTGCAAACACAAATGCCAGCGCGATTCCAATGAGAAGTCCGTAAAAGGATTCCAGCAAAGTGAATTTCGCATGGAAAAGTATGGTTGGCAGATCGCCAAACAGGGCTGTCAGCACTGCTACCGGAGATGGAAGCATGTAGGAGGGAACAATTCCCGAAATGCTTACCACTTCCCAGCCAAGCAGAATCACGGCCATGGCTGCAATTGGAGGTATCTTACTGGTGATGTTTGGTAACTTTCTTTTCAATGGTAAGTACATCCCCTTCTGGTTTATATGCAATTTTAACATATACGCTCATAGCCTTGCAGCCTGCGCGCTCAGCTACATGCTGACACTCTTTTACAATATCCATCAGCTGGTCGTAATCACCTTCAATGGTGGTCTCAAATGGTCCTACATAATAGTTCAGACCAGTGGATCTGATGTAGGCGATCACCTCGTCTACAATGCGGATAACTTCCTCTTCATCCTGTACATTTGGCAGTACCTGAATTGCTACACTTGCGTTCATTTTCTTTTCCTCCTATTTTCTGTCCCATAAACAGGACTTTGCGTTAAAAATCGAATAAGAACCATTCTTGAAACTGTGACGGAACTGAACAGGCTCTGTCAGTCAGTATGAAAAAAGAGCACCTGCCATCCAGACAAATGCTCCTAATTACATCGTTAAACACTTCCTACACTGGCATGATCCAACAGGTTAAAAGGGTCTAAGGACTACCTTACTCTCAGCTTCTCAATTGAAACTCCCCTGGTCTTTATTCAGATTTCGTTGCTTATTATAATACACCTTTCTTCAAATTACAAGAAACTATTTTTATCTCAATTATATTTTACATACCCTTAACAGAATTGTACTGCTCGCAGTCTGACCAGCACGCTCTAATTAATATTCCCATTTCATCAGAATTCGTAAAAAAAATCTCCCTGCATATCACAGTTATTTCCTGCAGAATATATAATAAATCTACAGATTCTCAAAGGCAGCCTGAATACTGTCATAGTGCAGGAATTTTCCCTGGGCTGCAAATTCCTTGATCTGATTCAGAGTGGCAAACATGTGGCCGTCTGTCTCTTCTTCCTGAAGGTGTAGATCTTCTTCTTTCACATCCATCACAAAGCGGTAAACATCTACGAAATAGTTGTCTCCCTCCCCTGGATTCTCTCTTTTGTAAGTAAAAAGATAGCCGCCCTGCGCACCGCTTACATCAAGGCCTGTCTCCTCTTTCACTTCGCGGAGTACAGCATCATAAGAAGATTCCCCTGCCTGTGCTGCACCGCCGGAAACTTCCCACCAGCCTGGTGCCCAGGCTTTTGTCATCACACGTTTGGTAATGAGAAACGTACCATCTGGTCTTGCCACTACTCCAAGTACGGTGAGATGGTATTCCCCGTCTTTTAAGCACCAGTCGTTTCGCTTCATGGTGCGGCCTGTAGGTTTCTTGTTAATATCATAGATGTCCCAGAATTCCAATTTTTATCACTCCTGTTATATGTTTCTCTTGTATATTTTTATATTATGATTATTTTGCGAATATTGTTATCGAATATAATAATTCATCTTTTCTATTTCAGAAGTTCCTCCACCATCTCTCTGGTATACTCTACCTTCTCTACATGGTTGACCTCGATCTGATACAGTGCATTTGCCGCAATGTGCTCTGCTGCCTGCTCCAGATCACGAATACCTGAAGTATTGGAATAACGCTGGATGATTGCCTCCAGCGCCCCCTCTGTGATAATGCACTCACTCTCTTCCATATGCATTCTCTTAAGAACTTTCGGAAGAGAGAATCTGGAAAAGATTACTTTCTTCTCCTCAGCTGTATAATCCGGAATATCAATTACTGCGAATCTGGACATCAGCGGTGCACTGATCTGGTCACGGTCATTTGCAGTAGCAATTGGATAAACACCGCCAGTTGGGATCATACACTCCATATAGTTATCTGTAAATCCAAGATTGTCCAGAAGGGTAAGAAGTACGTCTGCCGGATTTCCATTTCCTTTGCCGGAATTTGCCTTATCAAGCTCGTTAATAATAAATACCAGATTAGAGGCACCAGCCATGGAAAATGCCTCCATAATAATTCCGGGCTTTGCATTTGCGTAAATACGGGGGCTTCCGGTAAGCTGCTTAGAGTCGTTAATTGAGCTCATGTCCAGCGTAGTCCACGGAAGTTTCAGGATTCTTGCAACTGCATAGGCTATCTGGGATTTGCCAGTACCGGCAGGTCCGATCAGAAGAAGTCCGTAGGCCGGAAGGGTATGTGTACGGTTGATCTGGATAATCGTCTCGATAATACGTTGTTTCACACGCTCCATTCCATAAAGCTCTTCATCCAGGATTCTCCTTGCCTCAACAGGATCGATTGCTTCAAAATAATTGTTCTTCCACTGGATATTCAACATAATAGAAAGAGCCCTCTGTGCATGATGGCGCTCTTCCTGGGAAACTTCACTGGATCTTGCCACTGCCAGATTTCTTCTGGTCCAGAGTCTGATATTATCCGGCAGTGTTTTGCCTGCGCAGGTCATAAAATCGGTAATACTCTGAATGCTGGTAAGCTTCATCTCATCACCGTTTTCCTCCTGTTCCTCATCCTCTTCTGCCTCAGCAGGTGCATTACTCTCCAGAAGTCTCTCAATCATAAACTGCAGAAAGCCATCCTCTGCAGAAAGCTTTGTGCCGCCGCCAAAAGCAGTTTCGCGAATGCGGTATACCGCATATCCGTCCTCCCTGTTAGTACCAGACAAACGTACATTGATCCTGCTGTCTCCCAGCCATTTCAAAAGACTGGTAAATCTGGAATCAATTTTCACCACATCTGCTGTATGGTTACCGTCTTCTTCCTTAAAATCAAAAGCAGTACGGTTTACCGGATTGGTAAACACACCGCAGGAATGATGTTTCCACTGTCTCTCTTTATTGTCAAGCACCATGATCGGCTGCTCCGGTGAAGGCTTCGTATGGCTGCTGTGAAATGTTGTGTAAGTACACTTTGCCTCCGCTTTACTTGCAGAAGCACCGCTGAAATCAAATACTGGCATAGCTTTTTCCTCTTTCCTGTGTATTTAAAGGGATATATTTCTCTAATTTCTCTTATCTACTATAACAACATTTTTCTCTAATGTCCAGAATGAGTTGGCCTGTTTCATAATGCAGCATTGTCTTGTATTATTGTTCACTTTGTGACCAGTAACTATCTTATTTTTTATATATCTTGGCATTTCTTAGTTTTTTACAAAAAATCTCTTGCCAAAATGGAGAAATTCGTGTATTCTATTATACGGACTACTTTTCAACAATTTGATTTTCACTTAACATTTGATATATATTTCTGATTTTTAGTGCGCAGACACCATAGTCCCTCCCAAAGCTTCTAATGGAATACTGCAATCTAAAAATAAAAGACTCCCGGGCGCTCTAGAGCGTGTCTGAAAAAGCTTTCTGTAAGATTTTTCAAACAGGCTCAAGTGTTCCGGGAGTTTTTCTATTCAATTATGCCAGACTTAACAGCTGCTTTCCTTCTGTCAGTCTTTCTTCAAACTGCTCATAGAAATCTCTGCCCACTTCATATGTTTTCATATAAAAACGATTCACCACATATAAATTCAGATTTTTGATCAGCTGGGCATCTGTGGCATTATAAAGAACCTCCTGCACATCCAGCAAAAAATAATGCCAGTCAGCTACAAACTTTTCATACTGGCGAAGATCCGGAGTGTCGATCCATTTCTTTACCTTGATCTTGCTCCGGCTTGTCTTCTTACATTCATGGATCTGCAGAAAATACTTAAATCCTCCATTTTCATAGAAACGTCCCAATGGGAAAAGTCTGCAGAAACCAGGACGGAAGTCATGGATGCTGCACCGTCCCTGTTCATTCAGGAAAACACAACATTGGTTTTTTCCACTCATGCAAAGATGAGGCAGAATGTTCCCATCCATGGCATCAAACTGGATCAGCCCTGCGCTTACCAGTTCCTGCGGTGTTTTTCCCAGATTCGTACACAGGCGGTACACATCCATGGGATCCAGCACAACTGAATCCCCCATTCCCTCACAGCAGTCATGACATCCTGCACAATCCTGGCAGTCTGCCTTTACCATATCGTTTAATTCATAAAGTCTTCCGTCGGAAATCTCTTCCAAAGATACTTCTCGGCGCATATGCAAATTCCTCTTTCTTTTATTTTTTTGTGGACAAACAAGGTTACGGTTCACTTCGCGATGCACAGAAATCATGCATTCCCATGATTTCCCGCTGAGATTCCCGTTTTTTCTGTAAACGATATTCACAAAAAACGTCTCGCGGAACATTGCCAGTGAACAGTAATATAACATGCTGCCATCAACAGCATCTCCGTATTATCTATCCTCTGTATTTACAGCTTAATTCCAGACAATGCCTGTGCAAAAGCATTATTCACCGGCTCATTTGCCTCCTTCTGCTGCCTGCGCAGATAGTTCTGCACGTCACGCTTGCCTACTCCTGCGCCCTCTTTCTGGCGTCTTGCCTGGAACGCGGAAAGCTTCTCTTTATAACCGCACTGGCAGACAAACGTCTCTTCCTTACCTTTCACATACATTTCCATACGTTTATGGCATTTTGGACAACGGGCATTGGTAGTGCGGGAAATCGTTTCACGGTAGCCGCACTCCCGGTCCTGGCATACCAGCATTTTGCTGTTTTTTCCATTGACAGCCAGAAGTTTTTTGCCGCACTGCGGACATACTTTATTTGTAAGATTGTCGTGGCGGAACGTGCCCTCCCCGGTTTTGATCTCATCTACAATTTCACAGGTATAGTCACGGATTTGGTGAAGAAAATCCCCCTGACGTATCCTGCCTTTTGCAATCTGGGAAAGCTTCATCTCCCAGTCAGCTGTGAGCTCAGGCTTTTTCAGGTCTTCCGGCACCAGCTCCAGAAGCTGTTTTGCCTTTGAGGTAATATGGATCTCATTGCCTTTTTTCTCCATCATAAAGGAATGGAAAAGTTTCTCAATAATGTCTGCTCTTGTGGCAACGGTTCCAAGCCCCCCAGTCTCTCCAAGGGTTTTCACCGCTTCTTTATCTCTTGTCTCCATAAATTTCACCGGATTTTCCATAGCTGCAAGAAGAGTTGCCTCTGTGAATCTTGCTGGCGGTTTTGTTTTTCCTGTATTTAAGGAAGTTTTCAAAATCTTTAGTCTGGTTCCGGTTTTCATCTCCGGAAGACGCTGGTCTTTCAGTTTTTTCTCATCATCCGCCTCATCTTCCAAATCATCATCTGCTCCGCCTTCGTAAACTTCCTTCCAGCCCATGCTCTTTATCACTTTGCCGCTGGCTGCAAAAGTTTCTCCTGCCGCTTTCGCCTCCATGGTCACCTGCTCATACTGGCTTGCAGGATAAAGAACTGCAAGGAAACGACGGACAACCATATCATAAATCTTCCGTTCTTCATTTGTCATGTGGTCCAGCTGAACAAACTGTTCTGTCGGAATGATCGCATGGTGGTCACTGACCCTCTTATCATCCACAAAACTTCCATTCACCTGCACAGGCTTATTCATAAGTGCGCCAGCAAGCTTTCTGTACGGACCGATTCCGCAGGCCTTCAGTCTTTCCTTAATAGTAGGAACAATGTCCTTTCCAATGTATCGGGAATCGGTTCTGGGATATGTGAGTACTTTGTGATTTTCGTAAAGGCGCTGCATAATATTCAGGGTCTCTTTTGCAGAAAAACCATATTTCAGGTTGGCTTCCCTCTGCAAAGTTGTCAGGTCGTACAGGCCCGGGGCCATAGTCTTTTTTGCTTTTTTCTCTACACTGGTTATTTCAAGAGCAGCGTTCTCCAGCCTGCCTTTGATCTGCTCTGCCCTTTCCCTAGAAAAAGTACGGAAGCTCTTTGTTTTCTCATCTCTCCAGGTCCATTTCACATCCTGGGTCTCCAGAGAAATACCATAATATTCTTTTGGCACAAATTTGCGGATTTCTTCTTCGCGCTTTGCGATCATGGCAAGGGTGGGGGTCTGCACCCTGCCACAGGAAAGCTGGGCGTTGTATTTACAGGTGAGAGCTCTGGTACCATTCATTCCCACCAGCCAGTCTGCTTCTGCCCTTGCAACAGCTGCACGGTAAAGATTATCATAGTCATGCCCGTCTTTCAGATTGGCAAAGCCTTCTTTAATTGCTTTATCTGTGACTGAGGAAATCCACAGTCTCTTAATTGGCTTATGGCAGCCTGCTTTTTCCAGAATCCAGCGGGCAACAAGTTCCCCCTCCCGTCCTGCATCTGTGGCTATAATGATTTCTCCAATATCTTTTCGGAAAAGCTGAGTCTTTACTACGGAAAATTGCCTGCCTGTCTGGCGGATGACTACCAGCTTCATCTCCTTGGGGAGCATGGGCAAGGTCGCCATTTCCCATTTTTCATACTTTCTGTCATATTCTTCCGGGTCAGCCAGGGTTACAAGATGTCCAAGTGCCCAGGTTACTACATAGTTTTTGCCTTCGAGAATACCACCATTTTTCTGGTTTGCGCCAAGAACACGGGCAATGTCTCTGGCGACGGACGGTTTTTCCGCAATTACAAGTGATTTCATGTATACACTCCTGATTATTTTCGTATTTGATGATGTCTGCTTAAGCAAACAGTGAAATCCTCTCCATAATTGTTAAGGAATAGTTACATTATAACACACTTCAGAAATTTTTAAGAATATTTTGTTAAAATTAATTTGTAAAACGATCCCACCAATGCTATTATGTAACCATAAAAGACAGAGAATCTACATCGCAAGGCTTCAGGTTCTTTGTCTCAGAGCATGCCCCCAAATACTTTCCCTGATATGTGCTTCACAATTTATGGGAGATTTTGCAAACATGTTCTAAAAACCTAGGAGAAGTTATGTATTATTTTATTGTTAATCCCAATTCCCGCTCTGGCAGGGGACGTTCCATCTGGAATGAAATTCATCAGCAGCTTATGCTTCGGGGAATTGATTTCCAGTACTGCCTTACAAGATATTCCGGACATGCCGCAGAGATTGCTTCTGATGCCTGTGCTCTTGGCACTGAATCTGAGCCTGTATATATCATTGCAGTGGGAGGTGACGGCACCATTCACGAGGTGCTCACCGGCATCACCGATTTTGACCGGGTAGTCTTCGGATACATTCCAACCGGCTCTGGCAATGATTTCTGCAGAAGCATGAGACTCCCTTTTGATCCAATGGAATCACTGGAATATATCCTAAAGGCAGAGCATATCAGCAAAATGGATGTTCCTTACCTGCTCCGCAATAATAAGAAGTCCCGATTCGGTATCAGCACGGGAATCGGATATGACGCCGGCGTATGCCAGGAGGTTCTGGCAACGCCCTTAAAGAAGATATTCAATCGTCTTGGGCTGGGAAAGCTGATTTATCTTTTCATTGCATTGAAGCAGCTGATTTTTATTAATCCAGGAAAAATGACAGTGACCCTAGATGGAGAGAATACTTTTTCCTATGACCACGTATATTTTACAGCGGTTATGAATCAGAAATATGAAGGCGGCGGTTTTAAGTTCTGCCCGGATGCTCAGCCTGACGACCAGCTTCTGGACGTGATCCTTGTGGAAGGTATCCGTAAGATAAAGCTTTTATTTTGCCTGCCTACTGCTTTTTTCGGAAAGCATGTGGGCATCAGGGGAATACATATTCTCACCTGCAGCGATATCCATGTACATAGTGCGTCCGCTCTTCCCATTCATATTGACGGGGAATCTGGCGGAATTCGCGAAGATTTAACAGTTTCCATTGAAAAAAGCTCTTTAAAAATCATTTTACCTGTGGTATAATCTCTCACGATTTGGGGGATCCGGAATTACAAGACCGGTAACCCAGATTGGAAAAGGAGTGAAAAAGACTTGGTACAATTTATAAAAAAATACAGGCATGGTCTGATCATACTTGCGTATGCCATTGTTTATATGCTTTTTTTTGAGTATCTGGAGTGCAGGCCGGTATGGGGATTTCATGTGATCGACACTGTTTTTGATGATTACATACCATTTTGTGAGTATTTTATTGTCCCCTATCTATTATGGTTTCCGTATCAGATTCTCACAGTTTTATACTTTATCTTCAGGAACAAGAATAAAAAAGAATATTATCAGTTGATTTTCAATATGATGATGGGTATGACTGTTTTCCTGATCGTGTCTTATGCATATCCAAATGTACTGCACTTAAGACCATCGGAGTTTCCAAGGGAAAACGTGTTTACAGATATGGTAAGATGGCTGTATCGGACGGATACACCGACCAATGTTCTGCCAAGTATTCATGTATTTAATTCTCTGGCAGTTCATATGTCACTTACCAATTGTGAGGCGCTGAGAGACCACAAAGGGGTAAGGTATGGATCATTGGTTCTTACATTACTTATTATCATGTCTACTATGTTCCTGAAGCAGCATTCCGTAATTGATGTGTGCTGTGGTGCTACGCTGGCGCTGTTTGGATATCTGTTTTTCTATCCGCAGAAGGCAGGAGAAGAAGCAAGTGGCATGGCAGTAGAGAGAATTGGACGGAATAATCGCAGGAAACATTATTAAACAAAACGCGCACTTCCAGAAATGGGAAGGCGCGTTTTTTTTAACAAAAATACGAGCGGCGACAACCGAATATAGATAAAATATGCTGCAAAGTGGGGCGTACAGATTGCAGGAATGATTTTTCAAACAGTCTCCAGAGCGCCCTGATCATTAATCAGTTAAATCCGTAGAACTTCTGGCAAAGCTTGTATGCAGCTACAGACACCTTACGTCCGCCGCGGCCTGGAAGGTTCATGAAGTTACCCATGAGGCTGTGGCGAAGTTTTCCGTAGAGGGCACGGTTCGTGGAGCGGATATATTCCAGAAGCTCCTTCTTCTTGTCGAGAGCTTCCTTTGTGCCGGAGCGGATCAGCATAATGGAGGAAATGGTAGTAATAATATCCAGATAACTGATCATGTAGGCTCTGGTGCGTTTATTCATGCTGCCGCAGCTGGTGTAGGAATTTACCATCAGTTTATTTACGCGGAGCTGCTGGTCAATTCTGCGGATCATAACTGTCTCGTTTACGGACTGGTCATCGCGGCCGATAAAGTAACGGTAGAAATTGGTATCCAGGTAGTACATGTTCTGTACATACGGCAGCGGATCAAAGGCAAAAATATTATCTACGTAGAAGGTATGCTCCGGCAGAGTCAGGTTGCACTCAAGGAGAAGCTGGGTGCGGTAGATCATGGAGTGCATGAGAAGATATTTTCCCTTTGGCATGTGACCTACTTCATTCCAGGTGAAAATCTGGTTCACTGGCAGGCAGTGACGGTACTGCATAACCTTCTTGCGGGTCGCACCCTGTTTCTCGTATACAAAGTTACTGATGAGAAGGTCAACTGTTTTGGAGCCTTTTACCAGCTCTTCCAGAGTTTTCAGGATCTCTTTGTAGGATTCTTCATTTACCCAGTCATCGCTGTCTACAACCTTAAAATAGAGACCCTGGGCATTGTGGATGCCGGTGTTTACAGCGCCGCCGTGGCCAAGGTTTGGCTGATGGATGGCGCGGACAATGCCTGGATATTTCTCCTGGTATTCATCTGCGATCTCGGCTGTTCTGTCCTTGGATCCATCGTCAATTACAAGGATCTCTACTTCATCTCCGCCTGGTAAAAGGGATTTGATGCAGTTCTCCATATAAGCTTCAGAATTATAACATGGAATTGCTATACTCAGTAATTTCATTTATTTTCCTCCTCATGTAGTGTAACGATTCTGTATTTTAAAATTACGCACCTTGCGATGTATTTTTCTTTTTTTCTTTGAGTTATGTTCTCAAAAACGCCAGCAGAACCGTTACATATATTTTTCATAAGCGCCAAACGCAGAAGGTATGGCGTAGTTTCTCTCTGATTCTTTTTTATCTGCAAAAAGAATTCCCGGGATATGTGTCTGCTCCAGGGAGGACACGCGGATCCGGTACGCTTTCATCCGCCACTCAATGTGGGAAAAAATATGCCTGGCCTCCGGCAGTTCTTCTATATATAAGGGCTCTGCGCCAAGCTCTTTCACGTATTCCAGGGCTTCCTCACGGTTCAGGTATCCTTCTGTATTGGGAAGCTCGTATAATCCGGCAAGGAGGCCTTTCGGCGGCCGCTTGCGGATCGCAGTGCAGCTTCCATCCTGAATAACCAGAACGGTTCGCTCTTCCACCACTCTTGGCTTCTTTGGTGCTTTCACCGGAAACTTTTCCATAGTGCCGTGAAGTCCCGCCTGGCAAAAGCCTCTCACCGGACAAAGGTCGCATTTGGGCTGTCCGTTGGGGACGCACACTACTGCTCCAAGCTCCATCATTGCCTGGTTAAAATCACCTGGACGGTCTTTCGGGATAATTTCTTGCAATGCGCTTTCTGTCTTTTTGCGAAATGCAGGTCTGGTAATGTCTTCCGAATCTTCCGTCATTCTGGTGACTACACGGAAAACATTTCCATCTACGGCTGGCACCGGAATGCCATACGCTATAGAAGCGATAGCTCCTGCAGTGTAACTTCCTATCCCCTTTAACGAGATAAGAAGGGAAAAGTCTTCGGGAAGTCTGCCATTATATTTTTCTACCATTTCCCTGGCTGCCAGCTGCATGTTCCGCACACGGCTATAGTATCCAAGACCTTCCCACAGCTTTAACAGCTTTTCCTCCGGACAGACTGCCAGGGCCGGGATATCCGGCAGTTCCCTGATAAATCTTTCAAAATAGGGCTTTACAGCTTCCACGCGGGTCTGCTGGAGCATGATCTCGGATACCCAGGTGTAATAAGCGTTGTGCTTATCCCTCCAGGGCAAAATCCTTTTGTTCTCATCATACCAGGCAAGAAGAGGCTGTATAAACTCATCTGTCATCTAGTTTCCTCCAAACACACAGGCACTGGATTCTGTATTTCCATCCCGTCCGGCTCTACCAGACAGTCATAGGCCAGAATATGCACCCCTGCCTTTTTCGCTTTCTGTAAGGTTTCCCCAAATTCCCGGTGCGTATCCCAGTTTGGTTCAAATCTTGTAATTCCCTTCATCTGGATCACCAGAAGCAGATAAGCCTCATATCCTTCCCTCATGCAATGGATCAGCTCTTCCAGATGCTTCACGCCCCTCGCAGTAGGAGCATCTGGAAAACGGGCAATATTGTCTGCTTCCAGGGTTACACCCTTGACCTCAATAAAAGCCTTTCTCTTATCTGAACAGGCATACAGATCGAATCTGGAATTTCCATAAGTTTTCTCAGGAGTTACCTGCACTTCCTCCGGAAAAAGATGTCCTGCCTTTACCCATTCCAGGGCGGCTTTATTGGGAATCTGGGAATCCATATTGATCAGGCGTCCGCCTTTATTTACACAGACCAGATCGTATGCTGTTTTCCTTGCCGGATTACTGCTCTTTTCCAGAAAAACCTGAACACCAGGAATCAAAAGCTCCCTGCATCTGCCTGTGTTCTTTACATGAACCGTCTCTGTCTGTCCCGCAATCTCCACATGTGCGATAAATCGGTTCGGACGATCCAGGAAACGGCCTTCTGTAATATTTTCGTATTTCATAGTTCACCTCGTGCTGCTGCCTGACTCCCAAAACGTGTCTGAAAAAGGCTTTCTTCAATGACAGTCTCAAGAAATAATGTAACTATTTCACTGCAATATAAAACTGACCAATAGTTCAAAAGCAACAGTCACCTTTCCTATCATAACATAAAATCGGCAAAAAGCCAGTTAAAATTGAAAAATCCCATATTAGGAGATTGATTTTTTTGATTTTCCTATATAGAATAGAAACCGTCAGATTTCAAAACAGAATGAGAAAAGAAGCAATTTAAGAATTTTAAGCACACCAGAAAGGACTAAAAACCTCAAATGGACAGTATTATTTTTGATATTGACGGAACTATATGGAATTCCACCGACGTTGTAGCTATGGCGTGGAATAAGGCTTTAGAAAAAGAGAATCTTGATGTCCGTGTGACAGCTGATCAGCTGAAAGGGCTGTTTGGCAGACTTCTCCCGGATATTGCGAAGGCAATCCTTCCAGAACAGACTGAAGCGGAGCAGCTTCGGGTCATCGATATCTGCTGCCAGGCTGAGCACGATCTGCTGCGTGCGATGGGGGCACCTGTTTACGACGGACTGGAAGAAACTTTGAAGGAGCTTAACAAACGCTACCCTCTTTTTGTAGTAAGCAACTGCCAGGCTGGATATATTGAGCTTGTTTTTGAGAAAACAGGGCTTGGAAAATACTTCACCGGTCATCTGTGTCCAGGAGACAGCGGGGAAGCCAAGGCAGCTAATATCCGTTCTATTGCTAAGAAATATCAGCTGAAAGCACCTGTTTATGTAGGAGACACCTTCGGGGATTACCAGGCATGTCAGGAGGCAGGGGTACCATTTGTATTTGCTTCCTATGGATTCGGACAGGTAGATACACCGGATTATGTAATTGAGAAGCCGGCGGATTTGTTGAAATTATTCTAATTATTTATACAAATTTTATTAGCATTCCTTACTTTTCAAAAAATAGTGTGCCTGACTCATCACTGAAGTAACGAGAATGTGACACACAGTTATTCAAAAGCAGATTGCGGGAATGATTTTTCAAACAGGCTCCAGTGCAGCTCAATATCCGGATTACAAAAGAAGCACCTGTATATCAATTTCCAGATATACAAGTGCTTCTTTTTCATCTCATTTCTTACATTTCTTGCGAATCACTACCACCATGATAATGAAGATAACAATTACTGCTGCCAGATAAATGATATCGTATACATAGCTCTTGACCACCATATCCAGACCGGTGAGGATTCCGAAAATGAGCAGGGTCACACCGGAAACCAGCTGGACCTTTTTGTCATCGTAAAGCTTCTTACGCTCAGCGGCATTTCCACCTTTCATAAGAACATCTCCATGACCTGTAAGAAGCATAACTCCCATTACAAGAGCTGCTATAGTCAGTATCATATCAAATGAATCCATATTCATATTAACTTATTCTCCACTTCTTTTGTGTTGTTCTGCTATCCGCAGCCTCAAAGACATGCAACTGTCTTTTCATTCAGCAAACACGCTCTAGTACATCGTTTTGTTCGTGCTCAGTGACCGAAAACTTTTTGTTGCTGTTCACAGCAATTTTCCAGTCAGATAAATGATCTTTTAGTAGAAGCACACGATCGGCACATTGGTATCAATAATGCTGTAAAGAGTAGCTGCTGCATCCAGCGGCATATTGATACATCCATGGGATCCGGCGTAGGTATAGCGGTCACCGCCGAAATATGCCTGCCAGGTAGCGTCATGGAAACCAATTCCGCCGTTAAACGGCATCCAGTAGGTAACCTGGGTTTCGTACTCGTAAGTGCCGTCCGGCTTCTTCTCTCCCCGAAGCACATCCGGGCTCTTCTTATAATACAGGGTAAAAATTCCCGGAGGTGTAGCTCTGTCATCATAGCGGATATCTCCGGAAACAATGTCAGAGTCAAAGATGATGCTGCCATTCTGGTAATAGTACATGTGCTGACTGCTCAAATCTACCTCGATATAGGTACTTCCAATATCATTGTATCCGTAAGAATTGGCTCTCATGGAATATACTGGTTCCCGTGTAGTCTGGGTACCCGTACGGATCTCTTCTGTCAGCTGTGCTGCTTCTGCGTCCTGATCGATCTTCCAGCCATATGCAGAGCCATAAACAGAAACAGTACGACCACTGGTCGTATTAAAGGAACGTGTTGTTCCAACTGTATCATGCTCACTTGCCAGCTGTGCCACAAAATCTTTGATATGCTGGGTAAAGGAAGCATCATCCTGCACCAGCTGTCCCTTGTCATCAAACTGCAGCCATTCCTTAAGGGTGCTTCCGTCAAGAGTGACTGTCTGCTCTCCAAATGTATAGGTAATGCTGGCCTTGGTATAATTATTATAAGCATCCCTGGTGGCCTGAAGGGTGGGATCATCGCTGGTCACTGCTGCCACTGCATATACATCCGGCGTATTTCCCAGATCAATGGATGTCTGGCTTCCGGAAATGGCGGTGTCCAGCGCCTTATAGGCTTCCTTCACCTTCAGCTTGCTGCCCTCTGTCTCAGGAACAATGGTAAACTCGCTTCCCTCAAGCGCCACATATGCATTCTCCGGCTCAACCTGATTCTCTGACTGTGCGCACTTCAATTCCTTTACTTCACTCTGAAGCAGACTCTTATCAAAAGTCACATTCTCCTGGGTGGTATAGCTTCTGGTCTCCATGAAACCCTTTACCCATTCATATGGCTTCTGCTGCTTCAAAAGATCCAGAACTTCTCCGTCAGACACATAGCGGTAATTGATCTGGTTTCCGCTGATGGTCTGCGGCTCCTGGTTCCGCGCGGTAACCTCAATGGAATAATCCTCCACATTGCTTGCAATCAGCTGCTCTGTCTCGTAGGCAGTCTTATTGGAACAGTTGATTCCGTTAATATAGGTTCCTTCAAAGAATCTGTCTGCATAATAGTAACTCACTGCTCCATAAGCGCATCCTGCTGTCACCGCAAGAATAGCTGCCACAATCCCCGTAACTTTAAGTCCCTTATGCTTCTTTCTGGGAACAGGGATGATCTTCTCATCCAGTTCCTCATCGGTAATAGGAACATAGGAAATCTTCGTCGGACGGGCAGATCTGGCTGCCGGCTTCGGAGACGGTCTGGCAGATTTCTTAGAAGTCTGCTTCTCAGGCTGGTCAGATGCTACAGCACCGACAGAGTCTTTTCTTCGGTGCTTTCTGCCTTTATTGGAACGGGGCGGAATAATTTCCACCTGAAGCTCTTTTTCAGATGTTTCCGGTTCATCTGCTGATTCATCGTCCTCTGAATCTTCGCTCTCTGAACCTTCTTCCTCTGAATTCTCTTCTTCAGATTCTGTCTCTTCCTCGTCCCAGAAGTCCTCTTCTTCCGAGCTCAGCTCTGCATCATCCTGGTCGTACTCTTCTTCCTCTGGATACTCCTCTTCAGAATCCTGCTCAGCCAGTTCTTCTGCATCGGAATCGTCTTCACCCTCCCAGGAATCAAAATCACTCTCCTGGTCATCCTCATCATAAAAGTCTGCGCCGTGGAATTCCTCATCCGGATCTGCTTCAAGACCTGCCATAGCCGAATCTATTTTATCTTCAAAGTCTCCCGGGCTTCCCTGAGTATGCTTGTTGTCCTTACTCATGTATAAAACTCTCCTCTGATAAAAACACTGTTTGAACAAGGCTTCTCCATCTAATGGCGAAACCTTGCTTCATTATAACATATATTTTCCATTTTGTATCTTAAAATGTATATTTCCTTCAAAAGAATCCCTTTAATAAAACTATCTGATACACTTATTCTATTAAACTTTTCCTTTTGCTTTGTAATCCCTGTTTTTCAATTTTACAGGCACAACTTCTTTTTCATATCCTTCATCACATAGAAGTAAAGTCCAATAAGAAGGACAGTTGCTACAATCCATGCAAAAGGACTTGCCATACATGCCATGGTATAGCTCTTTTTATTGGAAGCAACAATTGCCATGATACCTCTTCCAACCAGCTCTGCAACACCGGAAAGCATAGGCAGAAGTCCGTATCCCATTCCTTGGAATCCATTTCTGTAGGAATTGACTACATACAGGGGAATCATAAACATCCCAACGCATTGCAGATACGTTTCCACCATAGGAATTACCACCTCTGCGTTATCAGAAATGAACAGATAGGCAAAATATTTTCCTACGAAAAAGAGAATAAAACCTACGAGCACCCCATATGTACAGCCGATCACATCTGCAGAACGAAATCCTTTTCGAACACGATCCAGCTTACGTGCTCCGATATTCTGCGCATTGTATGTAGACATGGCAGTTCCAATTGCTACAAAGGCCTGGGTAAAAATACTCTCAATCTTGGAACCGGCTGTAAATGCAGCCACTGCATAGGAGCCCAGGATATTCAGGGAGCTCTGCACCATCATGGTGCCGATCGCTGTGATGGAAAACTGAAGACCCATGGGAATTCCCACGCTGATCTGTTTCCCTGCAATATATTTGTCAAAATGCCAGTCCTCTCTCTTCATCTTAAGCTCCGGCACTGCCTTCCAGATGTAAATCAGGCAAAGCAGCCCGGACACGCCCTGAGAGACGACGGTAGCCCAGGCAGCTCCCGGTGCACCCCAGTGGAAAAAGATAATAAATACAAGATCAAGCACAATGTTAAGCACGGCCGCCAGGATCAGGAAATAAAGCGGCGTCTTACTATTTCCCAGTGCCCTCAGAATACTTGACACCAGATTATAGAGCACCTGGGTAAAAATCCCCGCACAGATGATCATAATGTAGCCGTATGCTCCGTCAAAGATATCCTCTGGCGTATGCATAAACACAAGCAACCTATGCATTCCAAGCATACTTACAGCTGTCATAACAACTGCGATGACCACTGAAAGAATCGCTGCATTTCCAACCGTCTTACGCATCTCATCCATTCTGCCGGCTCCGAACTTCTGAGAAGTAAGAACCGTAAATCCTGTAGTCAGCCCCATCAGAAATCCAATAATAAGGAACGTAATGGTTCCAGTAGCGCCTACCGCTGCCAGCCCCTTGGTTCCAACAAACTTTCCAACAATAACTGCATCTGCCATACTGTACAGCTGTTGAAAAACATTTCCCAGAAATACAGGAATAGTAAAATTCAACAGCATTTTCATGGGCTTTCCCACAGTCATATCTGTCTGCATATTCTGTTTTCCTCCACAAGAAAAAATATCGTTTTAGAAGGATTATAGGCGATATTTTTTCTACTTTCAAGCCCCTATTTTTATTATTTTGCAACTATTCCGCAGGTACTGTTCCGCACGTTTTTTTTGTGAACAAAGTTCACAGAAAGCCCGAAAATTGCAACGCGAAATTATGCAAAGCGTGTTACTGGTCACGGAGAGAACAGTAACACACTGTGAAGGTACTGAACAATTACATTATTTAAGCGCTTGACAAAAACCATTTTCTGCCATACTATAAGAACCACATAATGAAATGTTAACGTGTGAAAGACATCTGTCTTTTTCGTGCTTACGTTTTATCTGCTTCCAGACTATGAAAGGGAACCACGATCAAACGGCAGCATTACTATTTTTAAGAAGGGAGTTCCCCATGGGAGAAAAAGTTATAAACGCAGCCCTGCTTGGGCTTGGAACAGTTGGAACCGGTGTTTACAAGGTTCTGAAGAACCAGGAAGAAGAAATGACAGCCAAGATCGGCTGCAAGGTTAAAATACGCAAAATACTTGTCCGCAACCTGGAAAAGGCAGCTGGCAAGGTAGATGATCCGGCTGTCCTTACCAATAGCTGGGAGAATATTAAAGCAGATCCTTCCATTGACATTATAATCGAACTGATTGGAGGAATCGAACCTGCCAGAACCTATATTCTGGATGCTCTTCACGCAGGCAAGCACGTAGTAACAGCAAACAAAGATCTGATTGCCGTCCACGGAAAAGAACTTATGGACACAGCCAGAGCTTCCCATGTGGATTTTCTCTTTGAAGCAGCTGTAGCAGGCGGAATCCCTATTATCCGTCCTTTGAAGCAGTGCCTGGCAGGCAACCACATGAGCGAGGTCATGGGTATTGTAAACGGTACTACCAACTTCATCCTCACAAAAATGTCCCAGGAGAATATGGAATTTAAAGATGCCCTGGCACTTGCCACAGAGCTTGGCTATGCAGAAGCGGATCCTACTGCAGATATTGACGGACTTGATGCAGGACGCAAGGTGGCTATTCTCGCCAGCGTTGCATTTAATTCCAGAGTGGTATTTGATGATGTTTATATCGAGGGAATCACAAAAATTTCCGCCAAGGACATCCGCTATGCAAAAGAGATGGGCTGTGCCATCAAGCTTCTTGGTGTTGCCCGCAATACTGAGTTCGGTGTAGAAGCTTACGTCTGCCCGATGCTGATTCCAAATGATCATCCTCTTGCAACCGTTAATGATTCCTATAATGCGGTCTTTGTCCATGGAGATGCTGTAGAGGATGCCATGTTCTTCGGACGGGGTGCAGGCGAGCTTCCTACTGCAAGTGCTGTAGTTGGAGATATTTTTGATATTGTGCGCAATATGGAAGCAGGCTGCTGCGGCCGTATCGGATGTACCTGCTATAAACAGCTTCCTGTGAAAAAAATGGAAGATACCTACAACCGTTACTTCCTTCGCCTTCATGTAGAAGACCGCTGCGGTGTACTTGCTGAAATGACAGAGGTTTTCGCCAAATATCACGTAAGCATTGCCCAGATCATCCAGAAGGACAGCCAGAACCAGGACGACCATCTTGCAGAGGTTGTTGTGATCACTTCCAAGGTTCGTGAGGGTGACTTCAAGACAGCGGTACAGGAGCTTTCCAATAAGTCTTCGGTAAAGCGTATTTCAAAGACTATCCGAGTTTATAGGAAGTAATTAGAAAAATCAAAATTATATTGTACATATGTTTATCTTAAGCATACAGTCAAAGGCACGATTCGTTCGTGCCTTTTTTATGTAATAAGCTGTTATATAAAAAGCCTGCCAAGGCAGAATTCTTTCTCATCAGAACTCCCATAGTAAATACTGCTAAAAATAGTTTCCAGAAATAAAAAAAATTGTGATTGAAAAATCCCAGATTTTTGATACTATATATAAGGAACAACAAAAGGGAAATTTTATCATATAAAGGAGCACATTATGAGCAAAAAACCAACGGTTTTAATGATTCTTGACGGATATGGCCTGAATGAAAGACATGACGCAAACGCTGTATACGAAGCGAACACACCTGTCATGGACAAGCTGATGGCTGAATATCCTTTTGTAAAAGGTAATGCAAGCGGACTGGCTGTAGGTCTTCCGGACGGTCAGATGGGTAACTCCGAGGTTGGTCATATGAATATGGGTGCAGGCCGTATCGTATACCAGGAGCTTACCAGAATCACCAAAGAGATTCAGGACGGAGACTTCTTCAAAAATGAAGCACTTCTTGCAGCTATGAAGAATGCCAAAGAAAATGATTCCGCGATCCACTTCATGGGTCTTCTTTCTGATGGTGGTGTTCACAGCCACATTACTCACCTTTTTGGTCTTCTTGAAATGGCTAAGAAAGAGGGACTTAAGAAAGTTTATGTACACTGCTTCCTGGACGGCCGTGACACCCCTCCAGCTTCCGGAAAAGGATATATCCAGCAGCTTCAGGCGAAGATGGATGAACTTGGCGTAGGTGAGATTGGTGTTGTTTCCGGACGTTATTACGCAATGGACCGTGACAACCGCTGGGATCGTGTTGAGCTTGCTTACAACGCACTTACCAAGGGCGAGGGTGTTAAGGGAACCGACGCAGCTGAGGCTGTACAGGCATCCTATGACGACGGCAAGACAGACGAATTCGTTCTTCCAACAGTCATTGAGAAAGATGGCAAACCAGTTGCCGTTGTTTCTGATAAAGATTCTGTTGTATTTTTCAACTTCCGTCCTGACCGTGCACGTGAGATCACAAGAGCATTCTGCGATGACGAATTTACAGGTTTCGCGAGAGAGAAACGCCTTGACCTCACATATGTATGCTTCACAGATTACGATGACACCATCGGAAACAAGCTGGTTGCATTCCACAAGGTTCAGCTTCACAACACATTCGGCGAGTACCTTGCAGCTCACAACATGACTCAGGCACGTATCGCTGAGACTGAGAAATATGCTCACGTAACCTTCTTCTTCAACGGTGGCGTTGAGGAGCCAAACAAGGGCGAGGACAGAATCCTTGTGAAGTCCCCGAAGGTTCCGACTTACGACCTGCAGCCAGAGATGAGCGCTCCGGAAGTATGCGAGAAGCTTGTTGCAGCAATCAAATCTGAGAAATATGATGTGATCATCATCAACTTCGCCAACCCGGATATGGTTGGTCATACAGGTGTTGAAGCTGCTGCTATCAAAGCTGTTGAAGCTGTTGATGAGTGCGTAGGAAAGGCTGTAGAGGCTCTGAAGGAGGTTGACGGACAGATGTTCATCTGTGCTGACCACGGTAACGCAGAGCAGCTTGTAGACTATGAGACAGGCGAGCCATATACTGCTCATACCACCAATCCGGTACCGTTCATTCTGGTTAATGCAGACCCGAAATATACTCTTCGTGAGAACGGCTGCCTGGCAGACATCATCCCGACTCTGATCCAGCTTATGGGCATGGAGCAGCCAGCTGAGATGACTGGTAAATCACTTCTGGTTGAGAAATAATCCGCTTATACAGCTCTGTTGCTTTAAAGGGTGCTGGCTTAAATGCCAGCGCCTTTTTATTATGTCCTTTTTTATTATGGCACAAAAAGAACAGCTCTGACAGATTTTCCATCCATCACAACTGTTCTATTATTCCTGATACCTATTGTCGCCAGCTCTTTCTGAATTATTGTTTCCCTTATACAACAACACGATCTAAATCGTACTTCCACTGTTTACTACTTCTTATATAAAAACTACTTCTCACTGAGCTCCTTCAAAAGCTTCTGAAGATGGCGGATATAATGAAACCCTGCACACAGAGTTACCGAAATAATAACAGACAACAGTGCAGCCATGACCACATATACCACAGCGCCAGATTTCGCCCCTGCTACCATACAGTAAAACAGACACGAAGACAATGCAGCTGCAAATACAGTGGAACCTGCTATTTTTAATCCTTTTCGCATATCTTAGTCCTCCCAGATAGGGTGACTATAATCACCCTGTTATGTTTTTCATTTTAAACCCATAATAGAGATATGGCAAGAACAAAATGGACAGGAATTTGAGTGATGATAAAATACGACAGATTCTGGGAGACATTGAAAAAACGCCATATTTCACAGTACTATCTCATTAATGAGTGTGGAATCGAAAAAAGGTTATTGCGCAGACTTCGGGACAATGAAAATGTAGAAATCTTTTCATTAGACCGAATATGCACTGTTCTTAACTGTGATCTGGATGATATAGTAGAATACGTACCCAATAACCCTGATATCATTGAGGATGCGAAAACAGCCCAAAAAGAGGCAGCCGCATCACATCCTGTTCACACTCCATCGAAATAACTGGTGCTTCAGACTCCCACAGTATAAACCATACATAAACTATACGTGTCTCAGCTCTGATAAACACGTTTTTTTGAAAAAGAATAAAAATACTTACATTTTTATTTTTTTGCACGGATGCCTAATTCTTTGTTTCGGCTGAGTGGAGAGAGTTTGGAATTATTTTTAGAGCATTTTGTTCTTTTTTTTTATATTGTTTTTTAGTTAATCCAGGGTATTAATTTTTCCATAAAGAACCCTGCTGCATAAAAAACACCGCCAGGTGACTTTCGCATTTTATCTGCGAATTTTCATCTGACGGTGTTTTTATCTTAAAAATTATTTATTCAACCTCTTCCGGCTCCATACTCAGCTTATGCTCCACTTCTGTGCCAATATCATACTTCTGTCTGTATTCCTTAAAATAAGTGTAATATTCCAGACTATCTGTAGGATAAATCCTGGAGTTGTGAATGTGGATATCGGTTGTCTCTTCCCCACTTTTCATAAGTGCTGTCATGGCACTTGCACAGTGGGAAGCAATACGTCCAAAGCTGTTCAGAATATCGCTGAACACAGTTCCCTCTTCCAGTCCGCATTTGCCCTGGCTGAGGCGCTCTGCATGGCGCATCTTCAGTTCATCACAAAGTCTGGTGATTACCACGCCAAGTGGTGCAACACGCTGTGCGGCTTCTCTGTCATCGTTCATAAATGCATTGCAGGTCACATTGATTTCCTCACGGACTGCATCCATGACTACATTCAGCTCATCCCATGCTGTCTGAGAGAAGTTCGTGTGGTTGTCATGCATTTCGTTGGACATATGTGCGATGTAGGAAGCGTGATCGCCAATTCTCTCAAAGTCATTGATTGTGTGCAGATAAAGGGAGGTCTGGCGCGTCTGGGCGGTGTTCATCTCACGTTTGGTGAGCTGGATCAGATACTCTCCAAGACGGCTCTCATATTTGTCGATCAGGTCTTCCTTACGCTGTACCTTATCATATTTATCCTGCTGATAATCATTCAGAAGGTTCATAGCTCTGTTTACATTCTTACGAAGCTTCTTGGCCATACCATTCATAGCACGATGACACTGTCCAATTGCAAGTGCAGGATAATTTAACAGACGCTCTTCCAGAAGATCGAAGTCTGCCTCGTCCTCCAGCTCCTCTGCGCTGTCCTTAACCAGATAGCAAACCAGTTTCTCCAGCTTGGAAATAAACGGGAAAAGCACCACAACGGTAGCCACACGGAAAATGGTGTTCAAAAATGCGATGGATACCGGAGTCATGATCATATCCAAAAATCCAAAATGAATGAACGCATTCAAGGTATAGAATACAATGGACCACAGGATCAGACCGAATAAGTCATTCAGCAAATATACAAGAGCTGTTCTCTTACCGTTCTTATTCGCTCCAACTGCAGAGATCAGTACCGGACATGCAGCACCAACACCGATACCAAGAACAATTGGAAATGCACTTGCAAAGGTGAGGATTCCGGTTACGGAAAGAGCCTGCAGCACACCAACTGTTGCAGATGCACTCTGAAGCACTGCGGTAAATGCAATACCTACCAGAATACCTGCAATTGGGTTGGAAAACATTGTCAGCATATCAATAAATACAGGACTTTCACGAAGAGGAGAAACTGCTCCACTCATCATCTGCATACCATTCATCAGAATAGCAAAGCCCAGCATAATGTTTCCAATATTTCGGTATACAGATCTCTTACAGACCATACGAAGCATGATACCGATTACAGCAACTACTGCTGAAATAGTGGCTGTAGAAAGAATACTTGCAATTCCACCGGAGCCCTGGATATAAGACAGACACAGAATCCATCCTGTAATACTGGTTCCGATATTTGCACCCATGATAATACCAATTGCCTGTTTCAGCTTCATCATACCGGAGTTTACAAAACCGATTACCATAACGGTAGTGGCGGATGATGACTGGATTACACTGGTAACACCTGTTCCAAGTGCTACTCCCTTCAGCGGGGTATTGGTCATTTTGTAAAGGAATGCTTCCAGCTTATTACCAGCAACGGATTTCAGTCCGTCTCCCATCAGCGACATTCCAAAAAGGAAAAATGATACTCCGCACAGCAAAGATAAAACCATTGAAAAAATTGCCATGTTCTAATCCTCTGTTGTCGTTTCCCTCTGCCAATTCTGCAGAGGCGACCTTTCTTTTCAAAGTATTTTCTTTTGTTAACGTGGATTTTTCTCAATTTTTACATATCCTTAATTATTATGCCATAATCATAGGCTGATTACAATATTTGATTAATTTCAAATTGTAATTTTTTGCGGTTCAAAATTTCCATTTTTCTGTATAATCTGACGAAATATATGGTAATTTTTATTTCTATTCAGCTTACTGACGATAAGTAGATACCATTATGCAAGAATCTTACACACAACCGGCATCTCTCTTATCAGTGACATCACTATATATAAAATTCCCATCTTCTGATTACCATGTAATTTAAGCGTTTAATTGCTTTTTATCTGGATTAATATATCTGATCTGCCAGATAATGCATTTAATTGATACTGGAACTGCAACAAGACAGGCAATAGCACCAAATAGCATAATCGCAACATCCTGAAAGAGGAATCTGGAATTGAGAATGATTTCCAGACTATATTTTTGTGTCTGCACATAGGAAAACAATAAAATACTCCCTCCAAGATATGCAAAAAGCAACGTGTTTACTGTTGTGCCTATAATTTCTTTTCCCACCTGATACCCTGTTGAAGTAAGTTCTTTCTCTACCAGACTGTTTTTATGAGTCCAAACTTCATACACAGATGACGTCACAGACAGTGCAGTATCAATGACAGCTCCCAGAGTGCTGAAAACACTTACAAAAACAGCCACATGAAGCATATTAATACTGATATCTGTGTTGTAATAGTACATAAAATCCTCTTCTGAAATCTGAAGTTCATTTAAGCCATAGCTTCCTGTTCTCCACGTAATAGCAAAAATCGGAATAAACAGAATCAGCATTACAAACAGTGTAGCCAGAAAGGCAGCTCGCGTTTTGACATTATTTCCATTCTGATAAAACAGAGAATTATAACAGACACCTGCTCCTGCCGCCAGTATCAGAAGCAGTGCGGGAAAACCAGCTGACATCAATATAACCGAAAAAAACAGAATAATAATATTACCTGCCAGTGCCATGATTGAAACAGCTCCACGTTCTCCTCCAATTGTAATCATCAAAAAAAGCAGCACTAATGTAAGAAAAAGAATCATTATTTTCCACTCCTTTTCAGTGATGGTATTTTCATAATAATCGAAGCAATTAAAACAGATACTGGTATTGCCAGCACTATTCCAATACTTTCTATCAGAAAGCGACAGATATCATATGGAATGTGATATCTTACAAGCGTTATAAATCTGATCTCATTATTCATTTTTAGAATAAACATTGGAATCATGCCACTTGCAAGAACAAATAACAGTACATTTATCATGGTTCCCATAATATCATATCCGATTTCCCTTCCCGAATGTATCAGCTTTCTTATAGAAACTGATGGATTTTTGCGAACAATTTCACCAGTTGCTGCACTTATAGTGACTGTTACATCCATAATCGCTCCAAGCCCTGTCAGCATAATATCTGTCCAGAATATGTCGGCTGAATTACTCATGCTTCCAAGGTATTCCAGATTAGAATAATCTAAATCTCCATACCTGTGAATAGAAAAATCAAACAGCATCATAATCAGGAAAAGAACACATAAAGTCGAAAGAACAGCAGCCCATGTTTTCCTGTGAATTCCATTCAGACAGATCAATGTAGTCAACGAAAAAAGAAGTGCAATTACATTACATATTCTCAGAATATTCTTTCCATCTCCCAAAAGTTGAAATCCGTACGCAAAAATCAATGTATTCAGTATCACTGATACGATCGTATAACCCCCCTGTTTTCTCGTAATATAGATCAGAAGAATAATCAGACCACCCACCAGTACGACCAGATAGATGTCACGTTTTACAGAACGTATAGTTTTTCCAGGTCTGTCTTTTGACCCATTCAGAAGTACCGTATCTCCTTTATGGTATTTCTGCGTCTGAACCTGTGAAGAAGTGTATTCGTTAGAAAGTGTAATTTCTTTACCTTTATATGCACCGTTCAATATCCGGGCTGTAATTTTCTGAGTATAATAGTGTTCTTCTGCACCTCTGGTTCCTTCTCTGCTCATGGTTTCCATTTCTGATACAGAACATATTTTTGCCAGAGGAGTGTGATAGAATCTGGCATTAAAACAGGTAAATATAACACAGATAATATAAATGCCAGCTAAAAGATATTTTTTATGAGATAGACAAAATTTCATTGAATTTATTTTCTCCTTCCAGATTAATATTTCTGCCAATATCGCATTGTACGCTTTTATTCGATGTTGGTCAATGTAAATTGCAGATTATTTGCAAATATTGTTGGCATTTTGATACTGTTCACTGGTAACGTTCCGCGAGGTGTTTTTTGTGAACAAAGTTCACAGAAAACCCGAGAGTTGCGGCGCGAAATCATGCAAAGCATGATTTCTGTGCATCGCGAATCGCGTTACTGTGAACGGAGTGAACAGTAACGGCATTTTTTTCTGTCCCGCGCCAGCATCTATAATACAAATAGTTTGCATTTACACAAAATTATTTTCTATTTCCGGAGTTAATAAATGATAGATAAAAGGCCCCAAAGCTCTGTTTCAAACATTCTGATGGAGCAAAATATATACCTTATAAATAGTTTTCTTGAATCAAGCTATCTCTGTTTAATAAATAGGATAAACATATTCCTCTTCTGACGGCTCTGCGTCTTCTATATCAGTGACAGTAATTTCCATCCCTTTATGTTTGTCATAGTGATATGTACCTGTTACATTTATCCATGCATCCTGCGTCAAATCAGAAGGCAGGTACCATATTGGTAACCTCAATCTTATCCCCTCCAACCTTTGTTGCAAAATCATACATAGGATAAAAGCTTGCCATAACATTTATTTTTTTTCCAGAAGAAGTATCCTCAGTTTCTGCTGCATATGCCAGATTAAAAGAACCAATGCCAAGTGCTGTTCTAGTTAATAATTTTTTTCTCATAATAAAATCCTTTCTGCACAAACCTGATGTGCCTGAAAATAAAATTTCAAAAGCATATTATCTCATCCGCTTAAAATAAGCGCAAACCATTTGCGTTTATTAAAATAACGCATAGAATACCGGCCGTCAATAATATTTGCAAATTATTTGCATTTCTGGAGCATAATTGACTTAGGCGAAATAAAAAGATACAATAGAAAAAAGCACATATGAAAGGAATAAAGAAAATGGCTGAGCGAAAACCCTATACTACAAAAACAAGACAGATTATTCTGGAGTATTTGAAGTCCCAGAAGGCTGTCACTGTCAGTGTGGCTGATATTGAAAAATATTTAAAAACTGAAGGAATTAAGGTAAATACAACAACTGTATACCGATATCTTGACAAGCTTTGCGCCGAGCATATTGTAATCAAATATCCGGATCTGAACAGTGATAAAGCTGTGTTTCAGTTTGCAGGAGAAGAAAAAAAATGCACAGAACACCTACATCTGAAATGCATCAGATGTGACAAGGTTGTGCATCTTGACTGTGACTTTATGGATGAATTTAAAGAGCATTTGTATAAAGATCATGGCTTCCGGCTGCATTGCAGCGGAGATATGCTTCATGGCATCTGTCAGGACTGTGAAAACAAAAAAATTTCTTCTCCACAGAGCTGACTGTCTTTTAGTAAACAACAGTTTCCCCGTCTTCCAGCATATCATAGTTAGAAACACCGTACGCTGTTAATTGGCCACGCATCGTAAAGCGTGTAACTGATGCATGAGCAACATTATCCATATGTGTCAGATAAAGCTTCGCCTCTGGTGCTGTCAGCGAAACATTCCATACATCCTCAGCACTCATAATCAGACGGCCATTTTCCTTTGTTTCAGCAGCACAACACGAGATGGAAAACCTGTCAATTTCTCTGGTCTGCCAGACAGTTTTTCCACTGAGGATCGCTGCCTTTTCTTCTATTGTCATCTTTTCAACCAATTTTTACTGTTTCATAATTGTTTTCCATCCCACTTTCATCCTTATTCAGCATTCTTTCTTTTCTTATATCCTCTAATTACCAGTACTTCCATTCCTGCCATGAAAAGGGCTATTACAGTGTCGATACCAATTCCTGCTTTTTTCCAGTTTTCCATACCTGTTTCTTCGTGTTCTCCATCATAAGCCCAACTGCTTACAACTGTATACATGACATTTTTGCAGGCATTTCTCATCTGAAGTACAGATGTTGGATGCTCTGGATTGGCTACATTGTTCTCTTCTCCATTGAATGTAGACAACATTACATCTACTCCATTCGCCAAAGCTGCATCTGCATTCATAAATCCATGACCATTGTTTCGGAAGAAGTCTGTAAGCGCCATTCCCCTGAATCCCCATTCATCTCTGAGAACTGTATTCATAAGGTTACTGCATTCTCCAGTCCATTTATCTCCAAGGAAACTCCAGGAAACCATAACCGCATTTGCTCCACCTTGTTTTACAGAAATCTCGAATGGTTTCAGATAAATTTCCCGGATTGCCTGCTCATTCGACCAGACACTTACCATTTTGGCATTACCTTCATACATAGCAAAATGTTTAATGTAAGAATAAACTCCGTATTTTCTTGCTCCTTCTACTGCTTTTGCTCCCATATTTCCTGAAAGAATTCCATCTTCTGAGAAATATTCATAGTTTCTTGCACCAAATGCGGTTCTATGAGTATTCATTCCTGGTGCATACCAGCCCTCTGCACCCATTTCCTGACTGATCTTGCCCATGCATTCACCCCAGGTTTGTGCAAGTTCCTTATTCCATGTGGAAGCAATCACAACTTCAATCGGAAATCCAATAGAACCAACCCCTGTAAAGTTGTTATTAATTGCTGCCGGTCCATCGAAATCAAGTGTAGCCACTTTTCCCACAGAATCCATGGCTGCTGTCTGATAACCAGCCATTGCAATCATATTTGCCATTTCATCAACAGAAAGCTGATCCAGAAGTTTTTCCCAACGAGGGTCGTCATAATCAGCATCTCGCATATCCTCTAATGTAAGTCCGTTATCTGCTCCCGTTGTCGGCATTACATCCTCATCATTAAGATATGTAGTCTTATCAAAATTACTGTTCAGATGATATTCAGAAGCATATGGCTCACCCAGCTCTGCAGATGCCGGTTCTGCTGTAGCCTCTTTATAATTTGCAAAATGATCTGCACGTGACAGATATGTCACATCGCCTTTTGCATCTTCAAATACATTTGTTGCTGCAGTATCATCTGATACTCTTTTATTTTCTTCCTCATATACTACATCAGTATCTGCAGTATAAGTTTTCTGATCCAGCACAGTGTGTGAATCGCTGTTGATAGAGATCACATAATCGCCTTTTTCAAGAACATACGCTTTTGCATTATTCTCATCATAAGAGGCCATATCTTCTATACTGAATGTAACTGTAACGGTCTGAGATTCTCCCGGCTGAAGCAGATCTGTTTTTGCAAACTCGATCAGATTTGCAGAAGATTTCTCAATTCCTCCATTTGTATATGGCGGTTTATAATACACTTCTACTACATCTTTTCCGGCAACATCTCCGGAGTTGGTTACTTCTACATCTACAGAAATCTGTCCGTCTTTTTCCTCCAGTTCACCCATTTTCTGTTCAAATTCTGTGTAACTCAGACCATATCCAAATGGATACTGTACAGTCTTGTCGTAATCAATCGCACCTTCCTGTACAGCTGTTTCATAGTACTTGTATCCTACATAAATGCCTTCCACATAATTGGTAAATGCCGGAGCATACACCTGCGCAGTTCCTGCGTTCATTCCTTCAACGGCCATATCTGCCAGATTTGTATACTCCGTTTTTTCTGCATTATTCCACCACGGAGCAGTCGTCATATCATAAATAAATGTATCCGGTGTTTTTCCGGAAGGATTGACTTCACCTGAAAATACTTTACCTAGTGCATTAAATCCCACATTTCCCGTTCCTGGGCACCATACAACAGATTTAATCTGAGGATATTCATCTGCGAAACCAAGTTCAAACTGATTTGCTCCATTATAAATCACAATCACATTATCAAAGTTTGAGCAAACCATATCCACCATATCTCTCTCAGTTTGTGAAAGCTGTAAATAATGCTCTCCCTCAGGAAAATCATCATATTCATCAGAATTATTATCATATGCTGCTTTTCTTACATCCATAGGAATATCATTATGACCTTCACCTGCTTTTCTGGAAAGAACCACAACTGCCACATCAGAATACTCTTTCGCACTTTTAATAAGCTCATCACTGTAAGTATCTACAGGTGGCTCCGGTAATGTCCAACTCTGTTTCTGGATAGACATTTCCGGATTATCTGCACCATAATTGTTATAAAAATCAACCAGTTCCTGGTTAATAGAAAATCCGGCATTTTCAAGTCCCTGATTCAGACTGACAATATCATACAGATCATTAATTCCACCGGAACCTGCTCCTCCGTAAGCCGGATTAATAGATTCCCATCCAAAAATATTCAGTTTTTTTGTTTCATTTAAAGGAAGCAGGCTTTCATTTTTCAGAAGAACAATTCCGTCTTCCATTATCTCTTCTGCTACTCCTGCAGCTTCTTCATTTGTTTCATCACTTAAAGTTCCATTTCCCGTTGCCAGTCCGATCAACGTAGCCATTGGTCCAAAACAGATCATATTTACGCAGACAGCAACTGCAAGAACCATTGCGATCGCAGCTTCCCCTCTTATCAGAAATCTTTTGTCCCTGGACATTCTGCGGCATGCGATCATAATTACGATTCCAATTACAAGTGCGGCAGCAATACCGATAATATACGGTTTGCATAATTGTAATACCGCCAGAACATCTTCCATTTCAACACTGATCATTCTCTTTTTCCCTCCTTTGACTCTCTCGTCTTTTTAAAGTATCATTTCCTGTTGTCATTACTATAACATGGTTATTATTTCGTACCGTTTTTGGCACGAGATGCAGCAAATACCAAATACCGTAACCTTTATTGATCTTCCCCTTTCCGTTTGATATTTCCAGATATACTCTGTTAATTGTTTTACGTAAATTTCTTCATCTTCCACAATTGCATTCTTTGCAACTGTTCAATCACACAATATTGTTCCAGATTTTTATTATTATTTTATAAATAACTTTTATTTCAGTATATCACTGCTTCTTTCTTGCGTTAAGTGGATGTAATATTACAAATTACAGCTGTGCAATCT
>NZ_JBCOME010000001.1:73860-159491 GCF_040924365.1 Ruminococcus sp. 1001136sp1_2201st1_G3_2201SCRN_220225
GCTGTGCAATCTGGTTTTCTTTTATCATATATCCGCAGTTATCGCATACACTTTCGCCAACTGTTTTTCCATCTCTCACAAATACTTCTATATCTGCACTACATTTCGGACATTTAACTTCTTTAATTGAAGTCATGCTTCTGGCATCCATACATCCTGAAAAAAATCCCATTTTTTCACCTTTTTCCTGTATATATTCTATTATTTTCTTAACCTAATTTTTCTTTTATTTTTTTTATCTCATCTACTGCTGTCTGGCTGAAATCATAAGGAGAAACTCCCTCTCTGTCTGCATTCATAATTTCCGGATTATAATGAACAAATCCCAGCAAATCACTTTCCGGTATTCTGTCTTTCACAAATGCTTCATCACTTACATCCCTGATTTTATTTGCAACAACTCTTACTTTCTTTACCCCCAGTTCTTCTGCCAGACGCTTTACGTTTCTATAAGTCTGAACACTTCTGGCTCCTGGCTCTATCACAACGATAAACTGATCCATGCCTTCTGTTGTCCCTCTTCCAAGATGTTCCAAACCTGCTTCCATATCCAGCAGCACAACATCCTCTCTGTGCAGAATAAGATTGTTGATGATCCGTTTAAGCATTACATTTTCCGGGCAGACACAGCCGCTTCCGGCTGTTTCTACTGTTCCAAGAATCAATAATCTGACACCATTACGAAATTTCGAATATCTCTCCGGAATATCGTCAACTTTTGGATTGATTTTGTAAAATGTATTGCTTTTATCCGCTCCGGTCCGTTCTTCCACCAGCTTTCTCATTTTGCTGACTGGTATAATCTCTGCCAGTTCTTCCTCTGAAAAACCTAGTGCCAGTCCCAGATTCGCATCCGGATCTGCATCCGCTGCATACACTGTTTTTCCTTCATCTGCATATAATCTTGCAAGAGTTGCAGCGATTGTGGTCTTTCCTACACCACCTTTTCCTGTTACGGCTATTTTCATTTCTCATTACTTCCTCTCATTTATTGCTTCAAAATTTTCCTTGCAAGCATATGAATTTCCGGAATTTCCATCATTAGTTCATCTCCAACCAATCCCTTTCTTGCGATTTCTGTATCTGTTGAAATAACTGCCAACACCTTACTCTGATCGTCAATAGACTCCAACATTGTTGGCAAAACCAATTCATTTACTTTATTTAACACAAAAAATACAGTTTTCCCAATGCTGTCCCCTAGCTGTTGGATTTTTTTCGTCAATTTCAATGATTCAAAAGAAGGATCTACGATCATTAAGATTAAATCCACACTGTTATCTACACCACGTCCAAAATGCTCTACGCCAGCTTCCATATCCAACAATACAACTTCATTTTCTCCTACCGTCAGATGTTTGATAAATTGCTTTAAAATACTATTCATTGTGCAGGCACAGCCTTCATTTGCCTGATGTATTTTTCCACTGGAAATAAGCATCACGCCATTGTTTCGTGAAATATATTCTTCGGGTATCTCATTCAATGTAAATGGTTCCGAATAGAACTTTTTTGCAAATGCAGACAACTTCACAGTATCAAGAATCTCTCCTGCCATCATTGTTTTAAAAGCTTTCTCCTTACCACCAAAATACTCTATAAAATCCCTTGGAAGCTTTACACCAAGTTGGCGATGCAGTCCATAATTTGATTCATCAGAATCAGCTACAAGAACAGTCTTTCCCATTCGTTCAAATTCTTTGGCAAGCAGCGCTGATACTGTACTTTTTCCACAGCCACCTTTGCCACATACTGTAATCTTCATACTTTCAATCCTCCAACTCACAATCCCAACTTCTTTACAATTCCTTCCAATGCACTTCTTACAGGAGAATCTTTCGGAAGCCGTATGATCGGCTTTCCATCACAGTCATACTGATATACCTGGTCATCATGTGGTACAACCCCTAACAGTTCCAGTCCCTGATTTCGGATTTCTTCCAGAGTTCCGGCATCCAGTTTTCCATCTGGAACACGATTCACGATTAATCCGGTTTTCTGTGGTTTAAAGTTTAATTCCTTCATCAGCTTTGCAATACGTCCGGCTGCCTGAACACCTCTTCTGGAACAGTCACTTACAAGAATCGCAACTTCCATCATTGGCAGGATTCCTCTGCTGATATGTTCCATACCTGCTTCGTTATCAACCACAATATATGGATAATGGCTTTGCAGTTTCTGAACCTGGGTCTGTACAAGACCATTTACAAAGCAATAGCAGCCCTGTCCCTGGGTTCGCCCCATTACCATCAGATCATAATCATCTTCTTCCGCAATCGCATCAGAAAGACGCATTTCCAGATATGCCTGTTTCGTCATACCAGATGGAATCTGATATCGTGGATCTACGCCTGCCCGCTCAATTTCCTCTCTCAGCTCCCCAAGTGTGACCTCCGGCTCAACACCGAGCACTTCGTTCAAATTTGCATTTGCATCTGCATCCACCGCCAGGACCGGACGTTTTCCGCTTTCACATAAATACTGGATCAACAATCCACAAAGAGTTGTTTTTCCTACGCCACCTTTTCCTGATACTGCAATTACATGTCCCATGTTTTTCCTCCTAAAATTCTGAACAATCTGTTGACTTTTTCTTTAAACCTCATTATAGTTGTTACTATATAAATTACAATAATCAGTCTGTGAGATTTGTATGGTTACTCAACACATCAGAAAAATTGTTGAGAAATTATATGATACTAACTAATACAGGAGTATATAATGTCAGAAAAAACGAGAAAACAAGATCGCCGTACCCGCTATACCAGGCAAACCATAAAAGATACGTTCTTAGAATTGTTAAAGCAGAAAAGTTTTACGAAAATTACAGTTACAGAGATCTGCAAAAATGCTGAAATCAACCGTGGCACTTTTTATCTTCATTACTACGATATCCATGATGTATTATCAGATATTTTTAATGATATGACTCAGGATATGTTAACAACGGTAGATCATTTATTCTGTCTAAATCAAAAAAGCTGTTCCTATCCGTTCTGTCAGAAAATACAGATGGAATCACAATACAGGGCACTGTTTCTGGATGATGCAATTGCCCCTATTCTTCTGGAAAAAATAGCAGAAAATACAAAAGAAGGCTATGTGACCTGGCTTATGTCACACAGCCTCCTGACCTTTGAACAGGCAGAATCGGTTTTTTATTTTCAAATGAATGGCTGCCTTTCCATCAACAGACTGATGCTCCGCAATCACTGTAATGACTGGAAACAGATTCAGACAGTAATCGACAAATTTATCAAAGCCGGACTGGAAAGTTTTCTGATTCATGATCAGAGAGAAGAAAAGGCTTCCGATAATTTTTGCAGCAAAATTTCTCCAACTGTTACCGCATCTTCTACACTCAGATAATGATCGGCATGATCCTGAAGAAATAGTTTTCCAGATACAGGAAATTCTTCATCTGCAAACCATATTTTTAAAGTAACTGAATATCTTGGAAAAACTGGAAAAACAGCACATAGATCCGCCTTTGTCTCTGTAAATTCTGCACCCAGACTTGTACATGCTTTCTGAATTTTCTCAGGATCTTTGTCCTGCAAAAGCTTTTCCAGTTTCTGCTCTGCAGTCCGGTCAAACTTGGTCCCCCGAATCAATCCATCTTTCAGGTTACCAAAAGTAATGAGCTTCTGTGAACCTTCTGTTCCATCAGCCATATCCAGATAATGCAGCAATGTCAGATAATGCCATTCGTCCATGTCTGAGTTAATACGAAACTCAGGGAGTTGAATTTCAATCTTTTCGTAAAAGCTCTGTACTTCAAGCACATTTCGGCTGCTTTGAAAAACAGCCCCACTTTTTGCAGCAAGATCCTCTCCGGAGCGATTTTGCAGCCGTTTTACTGCTGCGTGCAACATTTCCTGAAATGCACGATTTTCTGTTTGATTTTTGTATTCCATAAGTTCTCCTTTGTTGATATTTTATCGCATCATATAATAATCAATGTTTATGCAAAGATTTTGGTGTTTTCATAAATCTGGCTTTATCCGGATTCTCTTTTATCCATTCCTGTGTTGACTTTTCCTTTAAGTTTCATTATAGTTGTAATTATATTATGTACAATCATCAAAATAAAAAATATGTACTGTTTCTCAACACATTAAAAAGAGCTGTTGAGAACTTGGGATGTTTTTGACAAACCAGAAATATTTTCGCCTCAAATACGTGAAACCAAAATCATTATATCATACTACAAGGAGTTTCTTATCATGAAATACTCAACGAAATTAAGCGATACTGTCCATGTAATGGTTCTGATTGCTATCAACCAGGAAAAATCCCTCTCCAGTGCCTCAATTGCAGAAAGTGTCCATACAAATCCCGGCTTTGTACGCCAGCTCATGTTAAAACTGAAAAAGGCCGAACTTATGACCACTGTAGCTGGACATGCCCGTCCTTCTCTTTCAAAACCAGCAGACCAGATTACGTTGCTGGATATTTATAAAGCAGTGGAGGGCGAGAAACCGCTACTTCATTTAGATACTCATACCAACCCTGATTGTGGCGTTGGCATTAATATTCAGTTGTCCTTGCAGGGATTCTATAATGAAATTCAAAAAAACACTGAAGAAAAGATGAATACAATTACTTTACAGGATATCATAAATACTTATTATCAGCGAACATCCATGCAAAATGATTTACAAAATATTATATAGCAGGAGAAACGAGAATGGACTTCCAGATATGGATTATCTTCTAAATGATGAAGAATCTGATAACGATTTGGCGAGTAAAATTTTTATATTTTCTAATCCAGGGATTTTCTTGTTATCATGCCCGCCTCCGTGCGGGCATTTTTAAATTCAGCAGCGCACCACAGGCGGTCTTTCCTGTACAGAAAAAAAGAAGCGTTCCTACAGGCGCTTCTTCTTACCATATTAGGACTTCGATCAAAAGTTAGTAGGCCACAAAGTGGGCCATTTTTCAAAAAATTACATGAATTTATATAGAGTTTTATCCAAGTCGGAAATCCGCTAAATGCTCTAGCTATCAGCGTCTAAAGGCATTTAACAACTTATATGGACATTTATGAAATCGGCCTCGTAATAACGATACCTAATTTCATTATTTCTGCTTATTTGAATGACAGTGATTTTTCCTTCCAAAAGTGATACCAAAAGGTGATAGTAGGTAAATTATAAAACGCCCCTACCCACAATTCAATTGGTAATATTTACCAATCATCCTTGTGTTTAGGGGCGTTTAATTACTTCTCGCTTGGACACATTAGCTAAAAAATAGCTATTATTTTATTATTTGTTATAGTTTACGATATCGCCGAACTCTGGTTTCAGGGATGCACCGCCTACAAGACCGCCGTCGATGTCTGCCTGAGCAAATAACTCCGGAGCTGTCTTAGCGTTTACAGATCCGCCGTACTGGATGCGGATTGCTGCTGCAGTTGCCTCATCATAGATCTCAGCGATGCAAGCACGGATTCCTGCGCAAACTTCCTGAGCCTGCTCAGTTGTAGCTGTTTTACCAGTTCCGATAGCCCAGATTGGCTCGTAAGCGATAACGGCTGTTTTAGCCTGATCAGCTGTAACATTCTGGAAACCAACTTTAACCTGCTGACGGATGAAGTCCATAGTTACGCCCTGCTCTCTCTGATCAAGAGTCTCTCCACAGCACATAATTGGAGTAATTCCATGCTCAAATGCTTTAAGCATTTTTTTGTTTACAGTTTCGCTTGTCTCAGCGAAGTACTCTCTTCTCTCAGAGTGTCCGAGAACTACGTATTTAACACCAGCGTCTGTAAGCATGTTCGGGGAAATCTCGCCTGTGAAAGCACCTTTCTCCTCGAAGTACATGTTCTCAGCACCAACCTGGATGTTGGAGCCTTTTGCAGCCTCAACTACAGGAAGAATATCAATAGCCGGTACGCAGAATACTACGTCAACGTCATCATTAGCTACTAATGGTTTTAAAGTTTCAACTAATTTAACTGCCTCACTTGGAGTCATGTTCATTTTCCAGTTTCCGGCAATAATTTTCTTTCTAGACATTTTATATATCTCCTTTTGTGTGATAAGGAAGTTCGATTCACTAAACGGACATGTCGCCGGCAGGCGACATCACCATATATGAAAGTCAGCTGGTCTGCGCCGTTGGCTTGCTCTCATTAAGTTCCTTCGAACCAAATTCGCACATAATTCAAGCTGCGCTTACAGCTTGCTTTCATTAAGTGCTCTATTTATTTATCGTTAGCTGCTGCTACACCAGGTAACTCTTTTCCTTCAAGGAATTCAAGAGACGCACCGCCACCTGTGGAGATGTGTGTCATCTTGTCACCATAGCCGAGGATGTTAACAGCTGCTGCGGAATCACCACCACCGATGATAGTTGTAGCATCTGTATCAGCAAGAGCTTTGGCAACAGCCTCTGTGCCATGAGCGAAGTTCGGCATTTCGAAACAGCCCATCGGTCCGTTCCAAACAACTGTCTTGGCATCTTTTACAGCGTCAGCGAAAAGTTTCTCTGTCTCTGGTCCGATGTCCATTCCTTCCCATCCATCCGGAATCTCACCACGTTTTACAACCTGGATATTGCAATCATTGGAGAAGGAATCACCAATTCTGTTATCAACCGGAAGAAGAAGCTTAACGCCTTTTTCTTCTGCCTTCTTCATCATGTCTAATGCATACTGAAGATAATCATCCTCGCAAAGGGAAACACCAATGTGTCCGCCCATAGCCTTGGAGAATGTATAGGACATTCCACCACCAATGATCAGAGTATCCACCTTGTCAAGAAGGTTGTTGATAACAGAGATCTTGCTGGAAACCTTAGCGCCGCCAAGGATAGCTACGAATGGTCTATCAGGATTGTTTACAGCGTTTCCGAGGAAATCGATTTCTTTCTGCATCAGATATCCAACAACAGCTGTATCTACATATTTGGTAACACCAACGTTAGAGCAGTGTGCTCTGTGAGCGGTACCAAATGCATCGTTTACAAATACATCGCAAAGAGAAGCAAGTTCCTTGCTGAATTCATCACCGTTCTTAGTCTCTTCTGCACGATAACGGGTATTCTCAAGAAGAATGATCTCGCCGTCTTTCATGTCAGCTACTGCTGCTTTTACAGTGTCATCTACAACAACCGGGCTTGGAACGAATTTCACTTCCTGTCCGAGAAGCTCTGTGAGACGTTTAGCAACAGGTGCAAGAGAAAGCTCCGGTTTCGGCTCTCCTTTCGGTTTTCCAAGGTGAGAGCAAAGGATAATCTTTCCACCATCTGCAACAAGCTTCTTGATTGTAGGAAGAGCTGCTACCAGACGGTTCTCATCTGTAATCTTGCCGTCCTGCAGAGGTACATTGAAGTCACATCTTACGAGGACTCTTTTGCCTTTTACGTTGATGTCATCAACAGATTTCTTATTCAGCATCTTGTTATGCCTCCTTATAAAATTTAACTTTTTATACAGACAAAAGGGTCCGGTCCTATTCAGACCGGACCCTTCTCTGAGTCTTATTCATATGCCGCCAAACTATAGCTTGTCAGCATTCGAAAACCCTACTCTGCTACTAATTAAGCGTTAAGCAGTTTGCCAAAGTGTTTGATTGTACGAACCATCTGGCTTGTGTAGGAGTTCTCATTATCATACCAGGAAACAACCTGAACCTCTGTTGTGCCATTCTCAAGTGGAAGAACCATTGTCTGAGTAGCATCGAACAGAGAACCAAATCTCATACCAACGATATCGCTGGAAACGATCTCATCTTCGTTGTATCCGAAGGACTCGTTAGAAGCTGCTTTCATAGCTGCGTTGATCTGCTCTTTAGTTACATTTCCTTCAACAACTGCTGTAAGGATTGTAGTAGAACCTGTTGGGGTTGGAACACGCTGTGCGGAACCGATCAGTTTGCCGTTCAGTTCTGGGATAACAAGACCGATTGCTTTAGCAGCACCTGTGCTGTTCGGAACGATGTTAACTGCAGCTGCACGGGATCTTCTCAGATCGCCTTTTCTCTGCGGTCCGTCAAGTGTCATCTGATCGCCTGTGTAAGCGTGGATTGTGCACATGATACCGGATTTGATTGCAGCAAGGTCATTAAGTGCTTTAGCCATTGGAGCTAAGCAGTTTGTTGTACAGGAAGCTGCGGAAATGATGTGATCCTCTTTTGTAAGAGTCTCATGGTTTACATTGTAAACGATTGTCTTAAGGTCGTTTCCAGCCGGAGCGGAAATGATAACGTGTTTAGCACCTGCATCGATATGAGCCTGAGCTTTGTCTTTGGATGTATAGAATCCAGTACACTCAAGAACTACGTCTACACCGATCTCTCCCCATGGAAGCTCAGCAGCGTTAGCTTTTGCATAAATTTTGATTTCTTTTCCGTCAACTGTGATGGAATCTTCTCCAGCTACTACTGTATCTGCAAGAGCATATCTTCCCTGAGTTGAGTCATATTTTAATAAGTGAGCGAGCATTTTAGGAGATGTTAAGTCGTTGATAGCAACGATTTCAAATCCTTCTGCACCGAACATCTGACGGAATGCAAGACGACCAATACGTCCAAAACCATTAATTGCAACTTTTACTGCCATGATAAATTCCTCCTATGAATTAAATGGTAAAAATTATGTGAGTGCTTCAATCTTTGTGAAAGAAACATCAACCTATAGCGTATTGTACCTAATTCCGAACAAAAATTCAAGCCTATTTTCAAAAAAATAACAGGCAAATTGCCACAAATATTCTCTGATATGATATACTGCTCTCAAATGAGACAATTAAGTCCCTTTTATGACACATTGGCAGCATTTATGCACGTTTTTTCCTTTCTTTTTCGTGTAGGAAGAATTTTTTTCACATGTTCCTTCGCTGTACACTTATCCATAAAATATATCTTTATATTTACAGAAAATATATTTTTAAAATACTTTTCTTGGTTTATAATTTATAAGGAGGTTATTATGAAAATACTTTCCAACTCTCCCGGAGTTTTGTGGGACTGCCACATGCATTCTGAATTTTCCGCAGATTCCGGCACTCCCACTGCGGATATGATCCGCCAGGCCATTGCACTGGGGTTTAAGGGAATCTGCTTTACAGAGCATCTGGATCCAGACTATCCACCAACTCCGGATGACCTGGAATTTGCCCTGGATATTCCCGCCTATTACACTAAACTCAACGAACTGAAAGAGACTTACAAGAATCAGATTCACATCCATTTCGGTATTGAGATCGGTTTGCAGCTTCATCTTAAACAATATTTTCACAATCTTTTAAAGGAATATCCTTTCGATTTCGTGATTGGTTCTTCTCACGTAGTCCACGGTGCTGACCCCTACTACCCGGAATTTTTCCAGGACAGGGACGAGGAAAAGGCTTATCTTGAATATTTTGAATCCATTCTGGAGAATCTGGATGCATTTCATGAAATGGACACTTATGGACATCTGGATTATATTGTCCGCTACGGTCCAAACAAAAACCAGTTTTATTCTTATGAAAAATATCGGAACATTCTGGATGCGATTCTGAAAAAACTGGCAGACACAAATGTAGGACTGGAAGTCAACACCGGCGGTTATCACTACGGTCTTGGAGAGCCAAACCCATGTACGGATATCATCCGGCGTTATAAAGAACTAGGGGGCGAAATCATCACCATTGGTGCTGACGCGCATACACCGGATAAAATAGGATACGCTTTTGATAGGGCTGCGCAGGTGCTGAAAGAATGTGGATTTGAGTATTATACAGTATTTAAAGATCGGAAACCAAACTTTGTAAAGTTATAACGAAGCCCTGTTTTTCCATATCCGGCAGAAGAAATCAGCCCGGCTTTTAGAGCATGTTAAAAAAATGCCTCATCGCCATAACAAGCGATGAAGCATTTTTTGCGTTTCTTTTCAAATTCAGCTTGAGGTATTATTTTTGATTGCCACTCAAGACCAGGTCAGTCATTATTTCTGCACTTTCTCCAAAAACAGAGAAATAATTCCTTTCTTTTCCTTCTCATGTGCCTTGTTATACAAAGATCTGCACCATTCTGTGATAACTTCGATTACAACCGGAGAGAAGGTCATCAGGATAAATACCAGGATGATCATTCCGAATTCCAGGGAGCCAAGTGCCAGCAGGTTCTGCACACATACGGCTGCGAAGAAAAAAATGAACTGCATACCATAAATAATGATTTTCCTGTACCTGCTTAGAGGCGCGTATACCGTCTTCAAAGCTGCCATGTAGTTCCATCCGGTTACCAGGAAACAGGCTGTACTCAGCATTACATTGCTATGGTAAACGTTCTGGCAGACCAGCATAATGGTAAATACACATCCCGTAATGGTGACTGCTGCTGGGAATGCATTCATAAATACATAACGCAGAAAACCACTCTCAATCTTGTTGAAGTTGTTTTCCTGGGCGAGCAGGAAGGTTGGGATACCCACTGCGCAGGCACTGATCAGGGACATCTGAATTGGCTCAAACGGATAGCTATCGCCCCAGAAAATAGTGATCAGACACAGCAGCACAGAGAAAATAGTTTTGATCAGGAACATGGAGGCTGCGGTACGGATGTTGTTCACCACACGGCGTCCCTGGTTCACAATTTCCGGCATAGCGGCAAAATTGGAATCCATGAGCACTACATTTGCAATGTTCTTGGCAGCATCACTTCCCTCTGCCATAACCACGCTGCAGTCTGCCTCTTTCAGTGCCAAAACATCGTTCACACCGTCACCGGTCATGGCAACTGTATGCTTCTGTTTCTGAAGGGCAAGCACCATCTCTTTCTTCTGCTGCGGAGTTACACGGCCGAATACGGAACACTCTGCAACGGCACGCTCCATATCCTCCGGTGTGGTGATAGTGGTGGCATCAATATATTTATCTGCATTCTCCAGGCCTGCTTTTTTTGCAATGGCAGAAACAGTCACAGGATCATCACCGGAGATCACTTTCAGATCTACGCCCTGGTCTTTGAAAAATGCCAGGGTTTCAAGGGCATTATCCCTGATAATGTCAGTAAGCATAAATAACGCAACCGGCTTTAACCCTTCCGGAAGCTCATTCTCCCGATTCAGGTTTGGGCTATGCGCCAACACCAGAACACGTAAGCCTTCTTTTCCATAAGCAGCACACTGCTTGATCAAGTTTTCATTTCCATCCGGGAAAAGGAACTGGGCAGCACCCATCAGATAAGTTCCTTCTGTTTTAAAGGCTACACCGCTGTATTTGCGATCTGAGGAAAACGGAATGCAATGATCTACCGGCATGTCCGTTCTTCTGGAGAAGCGTTTGTGGAGTGCATCTGCGGTGGCGTTCTTGTCCTTTAAAACGGACATCATGTTTGCCATGACACGTTCGATCTCACCCATGGTCAATTCTGGCTGGGCGCCGCTGATGGCTAAATCAGTATTGACATTGCCCTGTGAATCTTGTGCTGACAGCTGTTCAGTAGTTCCCATAACAACTCCTATCTGCAATTGTGCCGCAACCACGGATACTTCAGACTGCGCCTCTGCAGCTGCCATTTCTGGAACTTTCTGAGCTTGATTCGCTGTTCCATTTATTGTACTTTCGCTTATATTCTCATTTTCTGCTTCCGGAGCCTTGATCTCCATCCCTTCCACATAGGGCTGTACCTGTTCCACGCACATAGTACCGGCTGTGATGGTTCCGGTTTTATCCAGACAGAGGGTATCCACTCTCGCCAGAGTCTCAATACAATACAATTCCTGCACCAGGGTATTCTTACGGGTTAACGTCAGCGCACCAAGCGTCAGCGCCACGCTGGTAAGGAGCACCAGTCCCTCCGGGATCATTCCGAGGACAGCTGCTACCATATTAACTACTGCATCTCTGATTCCGTTTCCAGCAATATAATACTGCTTATAAAACAGCAGCATTCCCATAGGAACTATGATCACACTGATGGTCTTCAAAATCGCATTCAGAGAGTTGCGCAACTCGGAATTATGACGTTTAAATTCCTTTGCCTCGCTGGTGATCTGGGAAGCATAATTGTCCTTACCTACATGGATAACCTGACAGCAGGCCTCTCCGGATGTAACAAAACTTCCAGAAAAAAGCTCGTCCCCTTCATTTTTCTGAAGATTGTCAGATTCTCCTGTCAGCAGGGATTCATTGACCTCAATACTGCCCTCAAGCACCCTGGCATCTGCGGGCACCTGATCTCCTGTTTTCAGAAAAAGGATATCATCCAGAACCAGCTTCTCCGTGGAAATGGACCATTTTTTCCCTTCACGCAAGACCACTGCCTTGCTCTCTGTAAGGATAGCCAGCTTATCCAGCGTCTTTTTCGCACGCACTTCCTGGATGATTCCGATCACCGTATTGATCACAATAATTCCCATGAACATGGAGTTCTTATAGGAACCAACCAGCAATACCATAATCATCAGGGCCAGGTTCAGAAAGTTGAAAAATGTAAGCACATTCTCCCTTACGATCTGCTTATAGCTCCTTGTGTTGGGATTCTCATTGACATTGATTTTCCCCTCTTCAATTCTTTGTTGTACCTGTTCGTTTGTCAGTCCTGTCATCGTTACTTCCTTCATTCTTATGTTTTATTTAAGGATGTTTCCGTTTTACTCTTTTTCCCATTGTATGATACCAGTGTCAAAAGGTCAAAAAACCGTTCGTGCCATTGTATTAAAATAGGGCAGATGATAACATCCGCCCTGATGAATTCTCTTTACGGTCTGCCTCATCTTTACCACCTATTTATCTGTAACGAAATAAATCTGCTTAAGGATTCGGTTTCCTGTAAAAAATATTATTCTTTTGTATCGATGACGACACTTTATAATTACTGCAGTTCGCAGTAACTATTAATACTCTTCTTCCTCTGCCTCTTCACCCTCGTGAATGTCAGACTTCGGTTTCTTCAGACCTTCGATCTCAATGTGATGCTTCTGTGCGTAATCCCACAGTGCAGCATGTACAGCCTCCTCTGCAAGAAGAGAACAGTGTACTTTCACTGGCGGAAGTCCGTCAAGAGCCTCCATAACAGCCTTGTTGGTAAGCTTCATGGCTTCCTCAATAGTTTTACCTTTTACCATCTCAGTAGCCATACTGCTGGTTGCTACTGCGGCACCGCAGCCGAAGGTTTTGAATTTGCAGTCTCTGATAATATGTGTCTCGTCATCGATATCCAGGAAAATTCTCATAATATCGCCGCATTTGGCATTTCCTACTGTACCGACACCGCTTGCATTCTCTATTTCTCCAACATTACGTGGATGCTGGAAATGATCCATTACTTTCTCACTATACATCTTTTTTTCCTCCTGGCAAGTGTTTTAATCAAATTTTTTATTTTTTTTAACTATTCAGCAGGCACTATTCCGCGAGGTGTTTTTTGTGAACGTAGTTCACAGAAAACCCGAGAATGTCGGCGCGAAATCATGCAAAGCATGATTTCTGTGCATCGCGAAGCGTGTAACTGTGAAGGTACTGAACAGTTACTGTTTTTTTATAAAATCTTCATATAATGGAGACATTGATCGCAGGTAAGCTACGATTTCTTTCAGCTTATCTACTACAAAATCAGCATCTTCCATGGTAGTCTCCTCGCTTAAGGTCATACGCAGGGAACCATGTGCAATCTCATGTGGGAGTCCGATAGCCAGAAGTACATGGGACGGATCCAGGGAGCCTGATGTGCAGGCGGAACCGCTGGATGCACAGATGCCATAATTGTCAAGCATAAGCAACATGGACTCTCCTTCGATGAACTGGAAGCTTACATTTACATTATTCGGAAGACGTTTGGTGCGGTCACCATTTAATTTCACATACGGAATCTCTTTCAGGATTCTTTCAATGAAATGATCTCTTACCTGAATCTCTTTGTCTGTACGTTCTTTCATAGTGCGGACTGCACGATCTGCAGCAACGCCGTAACCTACGATTCCAGGAACATTCTCTGTACCTGCGCGGCGCTTTCTCTCCTGCGCTCCACCATGTACAAAGGAACGTATCTTAACACCCTTGCGGATGTAAAGGAAACCGATTCCCTTCGGTCCATTCAGCTTATGTCCACTGGAGCTGAGCATATCAATTCCTAACTCATCTACATTGATCGGCACCTGTCCAAAAGCCTGTACTGCATCTGTGTGGAAAAGGATGCCATGCTCTTTGGCAATTGCACCGATTTCCCTGATCGGCTGGATAGATCCGATCTCATTGTTCGCAAACATAACAGAAATCAGAATCGTCTCTGGTGTAATAGCTTTCTCAAGCTCGTCAAGCTTCACAATACCATTCTCATCTACATCAAGATATGTGATCTTCGCTCCGCGCTCTTTCTCAAGATATTCGCAGGTGTGAAGGATTGCATGATGCTCAATTTTGGTTGTGATGATGTGGTTTCCTTTGGATTTATATGCTTCAAAGGTGGCTTTCAGTGCCCAGTTATCAGACTCTGAACCGCCAGCTGTGAAATAGATTTCTTCTTTCTTGGCACCAAGTGCATCTGCGATCTGGCCTCTTGCCTTGCTGACGCCTTCTTTGCTCTTGGATGCGAAGTCGTAAATGCTGGATGGATTTCCATACATTTCGGTAAAATAAGGAAGCATTGCTTCTACTACTTCCGGAGCGGTCTTGGTAGTAGCCGCATTATCCAGATATATCATTTTTCCCATTTTTCTTCCTCCTGGTTTATTGGTATCAATTCGATATGAAAGACTCCCGGGAAAGGGTTATTTCATCTATCTCCTTAGGTACTTTTCTATTTCCTAGTATTTCGCTTGGATTTCTATCCCACTTTACCAGATAATAACAGTTCTGTCAAGGCACATTTACAGCATAAACTAATTAAAAGGATGAAGAGGATAGGCGGATTCTTATGTCTGACAAACTTTTTATCAAAGGAACCCTGATTCTTACTCTTACCGGCCTTGTCAGCCGCCTGATGGGTTTCTTCTATAGAATATTCTTATCTCATACTATTGGTGCACAGGGAGTTGGAATTTACCAGCTTACGCTTCCGGTTCACGCAATCGTACTGGCAGCCTGCTGTATGGGCATTCAGGCTGCTATTTCCAGGCTGTGTGCCTCTTTCACTGCCCTTGGAAAAGAAAAAGAGTCCAGAGATGCGTTGCTTCTTGGAACATTTCTTTCGATGGCACTTTGCGGACTTTTATCTTTTCTGGTCTATTGGAATGCAGATTTTGTGGCTTCTGCCTTGTTAAAAGAGCCGCGTACTGCGGTTCTGCTTCGTATTCTTGCCTTTAGTTTTCCTTTTTCAGCCTTGCATTCATGCGTAAACAGCTTTTATTATGCCAGAAAAACGACTGGAATTCCAGCTTTTATCCTGCTTCTTGAGCAGACTTCCCGGATCGGCAGCACTTACGTGATCTACCTGATTCTGATTTCCCAGAAAAAAGAGATTACCCCTGTAATAGCGGCCGGAGGTGCACTTTTCAGTGAGCTTACAGCCACTGCAGCATGTATGCTGGCGCTTGGACTGGATTTTTCCAGGGAAAATTACAAACCAGGCACCGGACTGCTTCGACGTATTTTACGAGTATTTTTCTGTATGAGCAAAGGTGCTCACAGAAATTCACCTTCTGCCAAAAACAATACTGCCACTTCCATAAATGTTCTTTTAAAAGAAATCGCCCAGATTGCAGTTCCCCACTCTGTCAACCGGCTGCTGCTTACCTTACTCTCTGGCATCGAAATGGTTCTTATTCCCCAAAGATTGCTTCTGTCTGGAATAAATCAGACTGATTCCCTGTCTGTGTACGGAATTTTTACCGGAATGGCGCTGCCGCTGATTCTTTTCCCGGCGACACTGACAAATTCTGCCTCTGTTATGCTGATGCCTTCTGTGGCTGGTTTACAGGCCCTCGGTCATGAAAAAAAAATTCGGCATGTGATCCGCCGCACCTGTGAAAACTGCTTTTTCTTCGGAGGTTTCTGTACATTCTTTTTCTTTATTTTCGGAAAATCACTGGGAAATTTTCTTTTTCACAGCGAAACTGCGGGGATTTATATAAGAACGTTAGCTTTTATCTGCCCTTTTCTTTATACAAATACTGCACTGGAAAGTATTCTGAACGGTCTCGGGCGCCCAGATGCCTGCCTATTTCACAATATTGCAGGAGTGTGTATCCGAATTGGATTTGTTTTCTTTTCTATTCCTGTGCTTGGAATCCGTGGATATTTTTACGGAATGCTCCTTTCCCAACTGATTCTTACCTTGCTTCATTTCATTTATCTAAACAGACTGGAGCATGTTTGAAAAATCATTCCCGCAATTTGCCTATCGACATTTTTTCCATCATAGTCTATAATATTGAATCGAAAATAAATTTTGCCGATAAAAGGAGAAAATACCATGGGATTTGAATTCATCAAAAAGCTTCCAACCCCCGACGAGATCCGCAACCAATATCCCATTGATGCAAAGATCAAGGCACTGAAAGAGAAACGTGATCAGGAAATCCGTGACGTATTCACCGGAAAATCCGATAAATTTCTTGCAATCATTGGTCCCTGTTCTGCAGATAATGAAGATGCTGTATGCGACTATCTGCTGAGACTTCGCAAAGTTCAGGACAAGATCGCGGATAAAGTTTTAATCATTCCTCGTGTTTATACAAATAAACCCCGTACTACCGGAGAGGGTTATAAAGGAATGGTTCATCAGCCAGATCCGGAGAAAAAACCTAATATGCTTGCCGGTCTTGTTGCCATCCGTAAAATGCACATCCACGCTATTGAGGAAAGCGGATTTACCTGTGCAGACGAGATGCTTTACCCAGAGAACTGGCGTTACCTTTCCGATCTTCTTTCCTATGTTGCTGTAGGAGCACGTTCTGTTGAGGATCAGCAGCACCGTCTCACTGTCAGCGGTATGGATGTTCCGGCGGGAATGAAGAATCCTACAAGTGGTGACTTCAGTGTTATGCTGAACTCTGTTGTTGCAGCTCAGGGCAGCCATACATTTATCTACAGAGGATGGGAAGTTGTAACTACTGGAAATGAGTTGACACATACCATTCTTCGTGGTGCTGTAAACAAACACGGAGAGGCTATTCCGAACTACCATTACGAAGATCTTCGTCTTCTTTTCGAGAAATATTCCGCTAAGAACCTGAAGAACATGGCTACCATCGTGGATACCAACCATTCCAACTCCAACAAGCAGTATGAGCAGCAGATCCGTATTGCCAAAGAAGTTCTTCACAGCCGTCAGGTTGATTCTGATGTTCGTGGGCTGGTAAAGGGTCTTATGATCGAAAGCTACATTGAGCCAGGCAATCAGAAGATCGGACCAAACCATGTATATGGTAAATCCATTACAGATGCTTGTCTTGGATGGGAAGAATCTGAGAAGCTGCTTTATACAATCGCTGAGATGTGCTAGCGCCTGTTTGAAAAATCATTTCCGCAATCTACACGCCCCACTTTGCGGTATATTTTCAGAAATAAAATTTATTTATCTCCTGTATTCTGATTTCGGAATGCGGGAGATTTTTCAGACACGCTCTAATATCTTTCGATAGAATTTTCGGTCAAACATTTTTATAATACAAGAAAGAATCTTACTTTGCAGAATTTTCATTACATAAAAAAGAATCCTGCTTGCAGGATTCTCCGCCTGCGGTGGGTCGCCTCGAGCGACAACTACCTTTCCGCCGCAGTGCGATCCTGCCCGGTAGGGCTTTTTATGTAATAGGAAATTCCAACGGAATTTCCTATTACATAAAAAACTGCCCACAGGTCTCTCCCATGGACAGTTATCATCTTATTCGCTCTTCTCAATGTCTTGGATGTGCTTTCATATACACATCTCGCATCCGGTTAATATTCATGCTTAAATATACCTGAGTCGTAGAAATATCGGAATGTCCCAGCATTTCCTGGACGCTTCGGATGTCTGCTCCATTCTGCAGCATATGTACTGCAAAAGAATGTCTCAATGTATGTGGCGTAATATCTCTGTGAATTCCAGCCTCCTGGGCATAGCCTTTCAGCATTTTCCAGAATCCCTGACGGCTCATGGCCTTACCGGAGCAATTTGTGAACAGCGCATGCTCTGAATCATCTTTCACAAATACCTTACGTCCCTCTTCAAGATAAAGATTCAACGCTTCCTTGCTTACATTTCCAATCGGAATGATACGCTCTTTATTCTCCTGGCAAACCACATAGCCAAGCTGAAGGTTTACATCTGTGGTCTCCAGATGGATCAGTTCGCTGACACGCATACCAGTGGCATATAAAAGCTCTAACATAGCCTTATCCCGAATTCCCTTAGGCGTAGTCAGATCTGGCTGCTTCAAAAGATCGTCAACTTCCTGAATACTGAGAATCTCCGGAAGCTTCTTCTCTACCTTTGGAGATTTCAGATTATCTGTGGGGTTCTCTTCCATCTTCCTAAGTGCAAACATGTGTTGAAAAAAAGCACGCATGGAAGCAACACTTCTTGAAATAGTGGATGACGCGAAGTTCTCTTTCTCCATATAATCCATGTATCCCATAAGATCAAATTCACGGACATCTTCCGCTTTCATAATCCCCTTCATTTCCAGGTATGCAGCCATCTTGTTCAGATCCCGCTGATAGGAAACCTCTGTATTCTGGGATGTTTTTTTCGTATTATGTAAGTATTCAATAAACTCGCGTATTTCCTGTTCCATATTGTTTACTTCCTGTCTCTTTTGTTATAAATTCATTTCATATAGTCCACGATCATACTGCTTTAGACCATGTTTGAAAAAGATTCTGGAGCGTGTTTGAAAAAGGCTTTCTGTAAGATGTGCGTCACAATTTGTGGGAGATTTCGCCCGGAATTCCTATTGTCCATTGCATTTGCTCTTTCACGCTTTATTGCAGGAACGGGCTACCTCCCCACAATAACTGATCTTAAAATGTATTTGTATTATACTTTGTAATTGACATAAAATCAAACCTTTTTTTCGGCCAAAAATCGTATAAAAACAAGCTTTTTTTGCCCATTTTACAAAATAACGTCGCTTTTATGGTAACCAATACTATATCTTGTATTTTTCATATTATTCTCATTCAAAAAATTTCGAAAAATCCAGAATTTTGTTTAAAATCCATGGATTTACACGCCATTCCAAAAGAATTCCCACACCGTATAAAGCTGTATATAAGAGCACTTTCAGGAGATAAGCGCTTACTTTCTGTGGAAAAATTCCATGATTGCGCCAGATTCCCATAGATTCCCTGTAGACCATCTGATACACCGAATCCCATAATGGCAGATAGATTAGATAATGCGGAAAAAGAAGTGCTACGGCAACTGCGCCTCCGGTAAGTCCGAACTGCAGAATAGACATGGAAAATACGATTCCCAGTCCAATCCCGGTAAAAAACATCGCCATAATTGCCATAGGGACTCCAAATACAGTAAAACCACAGATTAGAGAAAGGAAAAAAATCCCACCGCGCATCCAGAGAATCTGCAAAAGATAATCGATTCCTCCTGCTTCTGTTTTCCCATAGGTTTCCAAAAGGTACACTGCGGAAAATGCCTGCTGCTTCCAGGAAAAACGGTATATAAAGTTCGGGATCAGCATTCCTGCAAGAAATCCTGCAAGCAGCAAAGTCAGTCCTGGAAAAAAACTTTTCTTTTTGATACTGAGTAAATTTTCCATATATTCACCCTGTACCATTGTACGCAAGCGATGATTTGATTATGAATTACATAAAAAAATTCTTTTTGATTTTCCATGAATCAGCCCATGCAAGCATAGCTCGTTCATGGCTGCCGTCCGGGACTTTCATAATAAAAACCGCCTCCGCATCCTTCATATAGTATGAAAAATGCGGAAGCGGTTTCTTAATATTTCTTAATGTAAATTAACTCCGATTATTTGGCATAATCAACAGCTCTGCTCTCGCGGATCACATTGACTTTGATCTGACCCGGATACTCAAGCTCAGCCTCAATCTGCTTCGCTATGTCTCTTGCGAGAAGTACCATCTCAGAATCATTCACATGCTCAGGAACTACCATAACACGGATTTCTCTACCAGCCTGGATTGCAAAGGATTTCTCAACCCCCTTGAACTGATTGGTAATATCCTCAAGCTGCTTCAGTCTGTTGGTATAAGTCTCCAGTGTCTCTCTTCTGGCACCTGGACGCGCCGCGGAAATCGCATCTGCTGCCTGCACGATACAGGCAATAAGGCTCTCTGGCTCCACATCACCGTGGTGTGCTGCTACCGCATTGATCACAATAGGTGATTCCTTATATTTCTTACAAAGGTTTACACCAATCTCAATATGGGATCCCTCAACTTCATGGTCAATAGATTTACCGATATCATGAAGCAGACCGGCACGTTTCGCCATGCGCACGTCTACACCAATTTCACCGGCAAGCAGACCGGAAAGCTGTGCTACTTCAATAGAATGCTTCAGCGCATTCTGTCCATAACTTGAACGGAATTTCATACGTCCAAGAAGTTTCAGAAGCTCTGGATGAATACCATGAACTCCAACATCCATAGCTGCATTCTCGCCATCCTCGCGGATCTGAGTTTCAACTTCTTTCTGTGCCTTCTCAACCATTTCCTCGATTCTGGCCGGATGGATACGTCCATCTACGATCAGTTTCTCAAGTGCTACTCTTGCCACTTCACGTCTGATAGGATCAAATGATGAGAGAACTACTGCCTCAGGAGTATCATCAATGATAAGGTCTACACCTGTCAGGGTCTCCATAGTACGGATATTACGTCCCTCACGTCCGATAATACGTCCCTTCATCTCATCGCTTGGAAGCTGCACTACGGAAATAGTAGTCTCGGCAACATGGTCTACCGCACATTTCTGAATGGCATTTACCACATATTCCTTGGCTTTCTTTCCTGCCTCTTCCTTCGCCTGGCTCTCAAGTTCCTTGTAAAGTCTGGCAACATCAACTTTAACATCGTCTTCCACAGATCTGAGCAATTCTTCTTTTGCCTGTTCGGAGGTCAGACCGGAAACACGTTCCAGTTCCTGTACTCCTTTCAGCTCGAGTTCATCTACTCTCTTTTCTTTCTTCTGCAATTCAGCAAATCTCGCTGTGCACTCTGCCTCGCGCTTCTCAACTGCTTCAGCTTTCTTATCAACGGTTTCTTCCTTCGATAAGACACGCTTCTCATATTTCTGCAGTTCGTTTCTACGTTCCTTGGTTTCCTTCTCCAGTTCGTTCTTTGTACGGAGAGATTCTTCCTTTACTTCCAATAAAGTTTCACGTTTCTTTGTTTCGGCCGCTTTTAAGGCTTCATCAATGATGCCTCTGGCCTTTTCTTCAGCTGACCCAATCGTTTCTGCGTCTTTCTTAACTTTGTTATCCACAGAAACTTTACTAGTAATAGGAACTGCAATCAGTAGAGTGGCTACTACAGCGACAACTGCAACAATAATTGTTGTCACAGGAGCACCTCCTCAATATTTAGTTTTCATTGTGCAATCACAACAATACAAGTTTATCTTTTTTTTAGAATTATGTCAAGTTTTTCTACACAAAAACAAAATTTAAATTTCCAAAGAAACGTCTAGCGTTACTGTTCACTCCGCGACCAGTAACACGCTTCGCGATGCACAGAAAGAATCCAGCAATTTATCAATAGCTTCTCTCACAGGTAATATTCATGTCTTCCAGCACGTGGGAAATATCTCCATAGGAAAAACCTCTTCGAAGGAGAAATCCCTGGAGGCGGCGCATCCCCTTCTCGTCCAGGGCAGTACCAGGCTGACACTTTTTCTCTACTGTAGTTCGGAGAATGGCCAGTTCATCTGGCTCTTCAATCTCTGCAGCCTCTTCCCAGGCTGCAAGGGCAGTCTCGCGGTCAATTCCTTTCCCTGAAAGCCCCTGGAGAATCTTCTGACGGCTCTTGGTTCCCATGCGGAAGGAAATATAATTCATGGCATAGCGGTAATCGTTCAGATACCCATAGGAACGCACATAGTTCATGGCATCCTCTGTGGCTTCTGCTGAAAAGCCTGCCTGACGCAGCCGGTCAGACAGGCCTTTCTCTGTACGGTCCATATGCTCCAGAAGAAGCATTGCCTTTCTTCTGGCATTCTTTTGCTCTTCAGGTGTAACCGCCATATTTTATTCCTCTTCTGCTGCCGGAGCGTCAGATTCTGGTGTAGTTTCTTCTTGCTTCACATCCTGCTGCTCTTCTTCCTCACCTGGAAGAAGGTGATAATGGATACGAACCTTGCGTTCAATCTCATCGCAGATGTCCGGATGCTCTTTCAGGAACAGCTTGGCATTCTCACGTCCCTGGCCGATCTTATTTCCTTCGTATGCATACCATGCACCGCTCTTATTCACAATGGAATTCTCAGCAGCAAGATCAAGGATATCCCCTTCCTTGGAGATGCCGGTACCAAACATAATATCAAACTCAGCCTGCTTAAATGGCGGAGCAACCTTATTCTTAACAACCTTGATCCTGGTGTGGTTTCCAACCATCTCGCCGCCCTGTTTCAATGTCTCTACACGGCGTACATCAAGACGTATGGATGAATAGAACTTAAGGGCACGTCCACCAGTAGTTGTCTCCGGGTTACCAAACATAACACCAACCTTCTCACGGAGCTGGTTGATAAAGATCACAACGCAGTTAGACTTACTGATAATAGCGGTCAGCTTACGAAGTGCCTGTGACATCAGACGTGCCTGCAAACCTACATGACTGTCTCCCATGTCACCATCAATCTCTGCCTTGGGAACCAGAGCTGCAACGGAATCCACGATGATAATGTCAACTGCACCGGAACGAACCATGGTCTCTGTAATCTCCAGAGCCTGCTCACCATTATCCGGCTGGGAAATGTAAAGATTATCAATATCTACGCCGATGTTCTTCGCATATACAGGGTCAAGAGCATGCTCGGCATCGATAAAACCGGCAATTCCGCCTCTTTTCTGAACCTCGGCTACCATATGTAATGCAACAGTGGTCTTACCACTGGACTCTGGTCCGTAGATTTCTATAATACGTCCCTTCGGCACACCGCCTACCCCAAGTGCAATGTCAAGGCTCAGGGAACCGGTAGGAACAGTCTCCACCTGCATATTGGCACTGGACTCACCCAGTTTCATTACAGAGCCCTTGCCATATTGCTTCTCAATATGTCCAAGAGCCGCTTCCAGCGCTTTCTTCTTCTCTTCATTTATCATTATTCCGATCTCCTATTCTTAATAATCAGACAAGTCCGTAGTAATTTCTGTAATCATTAACCGGACTGTATAACCTGTTACCATTCACAAAAGGCACCTGGCAGAACCTTATCCGTGAACAGCAGCCAGGATCTGTTACTGTTCACTCCGTTCACAGTAACGCGCTTCGCGATGCACAGAAATCATGCAAAGCATGATTTCGCGCCGCAATTCTCGGGTTTTCTGTGAACTTTGTTCACAAAAACACCTCGCGGAACGTTACCAGTGAACAGCAGCCAGGATCTTCTTGCTTGCGCAAATACGAACCTATGTTCGTTTCTCTGTAGTACATACTATCTTAAATCAGTTCACTTGTCAAGCCCCTACTCGCCATATAAAAATTTTATTTTTCATGTTAAGCCAAACGAACTGTAAAGTTATTTTCACCGGTGGAATCATCCCGGAATACGGGTGTGAAATTCTTGTATACCCGGAGACAGACAAAACTCCGGTAAATTTTGAAATGAATCGTATACGACTTTTATATTGTCGTTTTCCTGTCAGTAATTCTACTATATAGCAAAACATCCGGAATTACAAGAATTATTTCCTGCAACCCGGATGTTATTTACTATCCCATTACTGTTCACTCCGTGACCAGTAACACTAGCCCCTCTTATCCCTGGCTAAGCACGCTTCTGACATGATCCACTTCTTCCCTTGTTGCCTGAGCTGCCGGCACATAATAGCCTCTTGCACGGGCAATCTGGTAAATCTCCTCCTGGGACATCTCGCACTGATTTCTCATCTGTTTTAAGGTTTGTTTCAGCTGAGGATTCTCTGTCTGAGGGATCATCTCCCCATAACGGGTCAGTTCACCGTTAATTCCGGCAAGGGTATCTGCTACCATCACTTTTTCATTCATCTGCGGCACCTCCTACTGTAAATACTGCATAAGCTGATTTTTGCAGTCCACTGCCGACTGGGCAGACTTCTGGAAAAACTGTTTTACCTGGGCATCTGTAGCCTTACTTGCATACTCCTCCATTTTACAATGGGTGGTGTCAAATCCGCCGATCAGGTGACGTAAATTCTGTAGATCCAGTTCTGAAATTTGGTTCATATAACCTGCCTCCTGTTAAAATATGTTACTGTTCACTCCGTTCACAGCAACGCGCTTCGCGATGCACAGAAATCATGCATTTGCATGATTTCGCGCCGCACTTCTCGGGTTTTCTGTGAACTACGTTCACAAAAAACACCTCGCGGAATGTTACCAGTGAACAGTAACTAAAATATTTCTGTAGCGAAAACCAACAGTATGGAACCTTTGTTTTCGACAGCCTTCAAATGTCCATATATACAAAATACAGGAGAAAATTAATCTCTCCTGTATCCTGAGGCGGACACTTTACAGAAAGTAGTATGTCCGAATTTCATCTTATTATGTACCGTATATATTATGTACCATATATATCTATATCCGTACTTTAAATGGCATATTTCTTACAGAATCCTTATTCCCCGATCAGCCAGTTGTACATCTCTTCATACTGGCGTGCGGAATTACTCCATGAGAAATCCTTTGCCATAGCCCGGTCTACCATCTTATTCCATTCGCGCTTCTTGTCATAGTAAATGCGCTCTGCATAGCGGATCGTGGAAAGCATCTCATGTGCATTGTAATTGCTGAATGAAAATCCAGTTCCTGTTCCTTCGAATTCATTGTAAGGCTCTACCGTATCCTTCAGACCACCTGTCTCTCTGACGATTGGAAGAGTACCATAACGAAGGCTCATCAGCTGGCTCAGACCGCATGGCTCAAACAATGACGGCATCAGAAATGCATCAGAAGCTGCATAGATTCTGTGAGACATGCTCTCATCGTAATAAATCTGTGCAGAAACCTTGCCATGATATTTCCAGTCAAAGTGACGGAACATATTCTCATAGCGCTCATCTCCTGTGCCAAGAGCTACAATCTGTACACTATCCTGACAAAGCTCGTCCATGATATAAGCGATCAGGTCAAATCCCTTCTGATCTGTCAGACGGGAAACAATACCGATCATCATAGCCTTCGGATCCTGCTCAAGTCCTAAATCTTTCTGTAGCTGGATTTTATTCTTAACCTTCTCCTTACGGAAAGTGGTAGCATTATAACGAGCTGACAGATTAATATCTGTCTCCGGATTAAAATCATTATAATCAATACCATTTACAATACCACGCAGACTATTGGAGCGTGCACGGAGCAGTCCGTCCAGACCTTCGCCATAGAACGGTGTCTTGATCTCATCTGCATATGTATTACTTACTGTAGTAACAGCATCTGCAAATACAATACCACCCTTCAGGAAGTTGCCATCCTTGTATGCTTCCAGCTTATCCGGTGTAAAGTAGTAATCGGAAAGTCCTGTAAGCTCCTTGATCGTCTTCACATCATATACACCCTGGAATTTCAGGTTATGTATGGTCATGATGGTCTTAATTCCCCAGAAGAACTGATTCTGCTGGAAGCTGTCGTGCAGATAAACAGGAACAAGACCAGTCTGCCAGTCATGGCAGTGAATAATGTCCGGACGGAAATCGATTACCGGAAGTACGGAAAGCACTGCCTTGGAGAAGAATGCAAATTTCTCCAGGTCCCACGGAGCACTGTCATATGGCTTCGGTCCACTGAAATAATACTCATTATCTATAAAGTAGAACTTAATGCCATCATACTCCATCTGAAGAATACCTACATAACAGTTCTTATATCCAAGATCCATGTAGAAGTGTGTGACATATTCCATTTTATCTTTCCATTCCTGCTTCATGCAGGCATATTTCGGTAAGATCACGCGAATATCAAAATAACGTTTATCAAAGCATTTCGGCAGTGAGCCGGCTACATCAGCCAATCCTCCGGTCTTAATGAAAGGCACTGCCTCTGATGTTGCAAAAAGAATTCTTTTCATCCAAAAAACCCTCCTTAGTAATAGCAAATAACGTTACTGCCACTTAATGCCAGTAACCTGCTTTTGTCTTTTATTATACCCCAAATTCGGCTCATTGGAAAGAACGATTTTTATATTCCAGTCTGATTTTGTCAGCAATCAGTGCAATAAACTCGGAATTGGTAGGTTTTCCTTTCCCATTGCTCACTGTATAGCCAAACAGCTGGTCAATGGTATCCATTTTTCCACGGCTCCATGCAACTTCAATGGCATGGCGGATAGCCCGCTCCACGCGGCTTGGCGTTGTCTGATGGCGTTTGGCTATGGTTGGGTATAAAATTTTTGTAATAGAATTCAGCATTTCCATGTCATTTACGGATAAAATAATGGCATCCCGCAGATACTGATAACCTTTAATATGTGCAGGTACTCCGATTTCATGTATAATATCTGTCACATCCGTTTCCAGATTTCCTGGATTGTAAGTATTTTCCTCTTCCTTTTGTCTTGGACGGTTCATTTCCCTGGCGCGTCTCTCTCCCGCCCGGCGGATGTGTTTGATCCGGTTCAGCAGCATTTTGTTGTCAAAAGGCTTCAGCATAAAATAATCTGCTCCAAGATCAAAAGCGTCCTCTGTGATCCGCTCCTGTCCCACTGCCGAAACCACAATAAATGACGGCACTTTTTTCAAATTTTCATCGTGACTGAAGCGCTCCATCACTGAAAGTCCGTCAACTTTTGGCATGATAATATCCAGTACAACCACGTCAGGCTGTTTTTCCTTTATGATGTTACAGATTTCTTCTCCATTATGTGCTTTTCCAACCAGTTTCAGGTCTTCGTCCTGATCAATGATCTTACTCAGTACCTCCACCATTTTCTCATTATCGTCCGCAATTGCCACATTCAATTTTTCCATGAGGCCATTCTCCTTCTACTATTTTGAAAATTCTCCGGCAATCCACAGCCGGAAAGTTGCTATATTTCTGATATCAGGAACCAAACGCGTTTTTCTTCCCAATATCTTCCTATCACCTGTACAAAACAGCAGGGCCCTGTTTGCTCTTGCACATTTTTCAGAAAAATTTTCCTTTGCTGTAACAACGTCTATTATAGTGGAACTGCCATGGGGAAATCAAGCCGAAACTGCCGTTTTTACTGCATTTTCGTTCGATTAGTTTCGAGTTTTTTTGCGTCTTTTAGCGACAATAATTTCATTTTTTCTGAGGAAATTTTTATATTAAGACAGCGTTTTACACCGACTCTCAATTTAACACAGTTTATTTTTTTCGCGTTTTATGATTGAAAGATATGGAACAGGTTCATAAAAATACAAGAGTGAAATCATGATTTTTCTCCATACTAGTACAGTGAAAATTAAGTTTCTGCTATATTGACACAGTATATGAAAAATCAGACAAGTCACTATAGCGGTTACTTAATATTTGCTGTACCAGCACAGTGAAAAACAAAAGAAAAGGATGTGAAAACATGTACCAGAAACGAAAATACAAACATTTTATCCTGCTCTGTCTTGTCCTTGACCTTCTGACAATGGTATTTCTGGGATATCGTTATCTGGACCGGAAAATTCCGGATGAAATACACATTGACAAAAATTCAGGACTTGACCTTTCCCAGATTTCCAATCTTCCTTTTGTATCTTTCGGAGATACAATCACTGCTTCCGGGGAAGGCAGCTACCAACTGCCTTGCAGACTTTTTGGAAAAATAGCTTTCAAGAATATTAAAGTGAAACCAACAGAGGCAGACACCATTCTGGTCAGCGGCAGCACAGTGGGGATTTACATGGAAACAGACGGAGTTCTTGTGATCGACACCGGAGAAATCCTTTCTAAAAATGGGCAGATGCAGGATCCGGCAAAAAATATTTTAAAGCCTGGCGATTATATTGTTGCACTAAATGAGCAGAAAATATCCTGCAAGCAGGATTTAATTAACGATCTGGAAACTATTGATGGAAAGCCTGTTACGGTAAGCGTGCGAAGAAATAACAGTACCATTCCGGTCTCTCTCTCCCCGGCACAGGATGCTTCCGGAAAGTACAAGCTTGGAATCTGGGTCCGGGATGATACCCAGGGAATCGGAACCCTTACCTATGTAACAAAAAACGGAAATTTCGGTGCTCTTGGCCATGGAATCAGCGATATCGACACAGGAAATCTTTTGTCAATAAAGGGAGGAAATCTTTACTGTGCCCAGATTCTCGGAGTGCAAAAAGGGGAAAAAGGAAGTCCCGGAGAACTTTCCGGGCTGATCCGTTACAGAAATGACAATGTGATCGGACAGATTCGTGTAAATAGTTCAAATGGAATTTACGGCAGTTTCACCAGCAGTTCTGGCAATAATATTACAGAGCTCCAGGCCGCAGCTTCTGCTTCAGATGATACGGTCAATGCTTCTGAAAGCTTTAACCAGTCCAAAACTTCTTTCTGGGATTTTGCAGACAGTTTTTCCGGAAATGATTCTCTGCCAATTTCCCTCCGCCAGATGAAAATCGGCTACAAACAGGAAGTACAGACCGGTCCGGCTTCCATTCTGTGTGATGTAGGTAATGGAGTAAAAGAATACGATGCAGAAATCACCAGAATCGACATGAACCACGAGGACACTAACAAAAGTTTCGTCATCCATATCACCGATCAGCGGCTTCTTAACACCACCGGCGGCATTGTCCAGGGCATGTCAGGCAGTCCCATCCTGCAAAATGGAAAAGTAATCGGTGCGGTAACCCACGTTTTTGTCCAGGATGCGGCAAGTGGGTATGGAATTTTTATTGAAAACATGCTGGAGCGTGTCTGAAAAAGGCTTTCTGCAAGATGTGCGTCACGATTTGTGGGAGATTTTGCCCGGATGAGGGCGCCGTAGCGGACTACGGCAACTGAATTCGGGCAAAATATACCGCAAAGTGGGGCGTGCAGATTGCGGGAATGATTTTTCAGACTCGCTCCGGAGCCTGCCTGAAAAAGCTTCTGATATACTCAGAAATCCCCTGTCAGACAGGAGCCTGTCTCACAGAGGATTTCAACTTACATGTTTGAAAACTCATTTTCTCAATCTACAAAAAGGAATTATGCCTTGCACTCCCTGGCCAGTTTTTTCATCTCCCTTGCATTTTCCAGCACAGCGCCAGTGATCTGGGCACCCCCAAGAAGACGGGCCAGTTCGCGGATGGAGGCTTCTTCATCAAGGGGATGGATCTGAGTGGTGGTCTTGGTGCCTTCAACCTGCTTCTCGATCTCAAAATGGGAATCTGCCATGGCTGCGATCTGGGGAAGATGGGTAATGCAGAGCACCTGATGATGATGCCCGATCACTGCCATTTTCTCAGAAACCTTCTGAGCAGTACGTCCACTGATTCCCGTATCTATTTCATCAAAAATCAATGTTTCGATCTGGTCACGGTCTGCCAGGATTGCCTTCAGTGCAAGCATAATTCTGGAAAGCTCACCACCGGATACGATTTTACCAAGGGGCTTCAGACTTTCTCCCGGATTTGTGGAAATTTCATACTGGATTTCATCATAACCATTCTCTGTAAAACTGCTTCTTCTGGAAAACGTGATGGCAAACTGTACATCCAGGAAATTTAAGTCTTTTAATCCCTGGATTACCTTTTTCTCCAGCTGATGGCTGTATTCTTTACGAATTTCCGAAAGACGGCTGCAGGCTGTTTCCAGCTTTTTCTCTGCCTTTTTCAGTTCTTCCCTGGAAGCCTCGAAAATTTCTTCATACTTCTGAAGTTTGTTCAGCTTTTCCTGCTGTTTTTTCTGGTATTCCTGGATTTCTTCGATACGCTGACCGTATTTGGCTTTCAGACCATTGAGCAGATCCAGGCGGTGCTCTGTCTCATAAAATACGGACTCATCAAAAGTCATGTCATCCATATAGGAGGACAGCTCCCTGTTAAAATCATTGAGAAGTCCGTCCACTTCGCTTAAGGTCTGGGAAAGGGATTCCAGCTGATCATCGTACTCTGTCACTCTGGAAAGCTCCCGAAGAGCCTCTCCCACTGCTTCCCCAGCTCCCTGTCCATCATATCCGGTAAGGGAATGGGCACTTTGCAGGGAATCGATAATTCTGCGTCCATTGGAGAGCTTTCGATATTGCTTTTCCAATTCTTCGTCTTCTCCTGGAACCAGAGATGCTTTCTCAATCTCATTGATCTCAAATTCCAGAAAAGCCATTTCCCGATTCTTCTGCTCTTCGTCCATATCAAGGGATTTCAGTTCTGCCTGACATTTCTTATATTCCTGATAGGCAGCTTTCACCTTCTCTTTTTCCGGAAAGATTTTCTCACGGCCATAAGCGTCCAGGATTTCCAGCTGTTTCTCCTCATAGAGAAGGGACTGGTGCTCATGCTGCCCGTGAATGTCAAGAAGACAGGCTGCAGCGGCCTTCATCTGGCTGACAGTGCTTGTCTCCCCATTTATCTTATTAATGCTCCTGCCGTCCATGATTTTTCTTGACATGAGGATCTGTCCGTCCTCCGGATAAATATCAAGTGCGGCAAGTGCTTCTTTTGCTTTCGTATTTTCAACCTGAAATAAAAGCTCTACCAGTGCATAGGGCGCATTTTCCCTGATCATGCTTCTGGATGTCTTTCCTCCCAGGATCAGCTGCATGGAACCGAGAAGAATGGACTTACCGGCACCAGTCTCACCGGTGAGGATATTCAGCCCTGGTCCGAATTCCACTTCAATTTCATCTATGAGTGCAAGGTTTTTTACGTGTAAATGTACTAACAAGGTTGACCTCCTTACGTTACTGTATATTCAAATGGACAGTAACTCCTTACTCTTTTCTCATACCCTTATAAACAGGTCTAAATGCCATATGTAATGTCAAGCAACGCTATGCTTCAAAGCCACACATGCCCTTCAGATAGCAACAATCGAGCAGGAACTCCCTGCCCGATCCACTTTATGTTCTCAGTCAGCTCTGAAACCCGATTGAAAATTCCGGTCATGCAAACTGTTTCCATTTTTATCTTCTGTTCAAAATACTGCCCAGCTTCTCCATGACACCCTCCGCCAGCTCAGAGCTTTTGCAGGCACACATAATCGTGTCATCTCCTGCAATACAGCCCAGGATTTCCGGCCATTTCAAGGCATCCAGAGCTGTGGCAACTCCCATTGCCATTCCGGTAACTGTTTTGATCACTACCAGATTCTGTCCAACCTCAATGGACACAACCGCATCATTTAACACTCTTGTATACTGGTCCCCAAGCCCTGGCTGTGTATCCTGCAGGATGGCATAGCGGGATTTCCCGTCTTTTCCTGCAACCTTGGTCATTTTCAGTGCACGGATATCTCGTGAAACCGTAGCCTGTGTCACCTTAAAACCGGCTTCATTCAATCTGGCTGCAAGCTCTTCCTGTGTATCTATGTCATATTCTTTTATCAGTTCGATAATTTTCTCATGTCTTGCTAATTTCACTTCTTAACCTCCCCTGCAAAGATTTTCTGCCCTGAAGTCTGTTAAAAAAGGCTGTCACTTACAATACCCCTTTTTCAAACAAGCTCTGAATGAACCTTTGCAACGCATTCTGAAAATGATATTATCAATAAAATTCCCATACTATGATCAATACTTATAATAATATTTGTATTCTGATACATTAATAAAAATCAGCTATCCCTCATTTTTTGTCTCAACACTTCAACAAAACTAAGATGATTCAGCTTCAAAATCCTGGTTTTCACCTCTGCCTTTCGGATCACAATCTTATCTCCTGTGATCATTGGAATCTCAGAATCCCCATCAAAAGAAGCCAGCCCTTTTTCACAATCCTGGTGACGTCCCTCTCCCATTTCCACCGTGATCACATCCTCCGCTGGGAAAACAATGCTTCGGCTGTTCAGAGTGTGTGGCGCGATCGGTGTCATAATCGTCATCTCTCCACTTGGTGAAACAATAGGACCGCCAACAGAAAGGCTGTATCCTGTCGAACCTGTAGGTGTAGAAATAATAATTCCATCAGCGTTATAAGAGTTCAGATATTCGTCATTGACAAAATTTTTAAATCTTACAACACGAAGGGGACCTTCCCTTGCAATTACAATGTCGTTTAAGGCAATATCCTTGCCAATGACCCTGTCTCCCCGGTAAACAGTCCCGGAGAGCATCATTCTCTCTTCCACCTCGTAGACATCCTCCGTAAGCTTGTCAAGAGCCTGGTATACAGACTGCCTGTCCACCTCAGCCAGAAAGCCCAGATTTCCAAGATTGACTCCCAGAAGGGGAATCTGACTACGCTTCTTATCGTGAGCCGCCTGAATGTCTCTGGCAGCCTGAAGAAGGGTTCCATCACCGCCAAGTACGATAATGCACTGTGTTTCTTCCGGAATCTTTCTTGGATCCGTATAGTGGAACGGACCCACGGTCTGTCTTCCTGCAAGCTGAACTTCACAGTGTCCGCCTCTTTTTCCAAGATAATCCACTACCCGGTCTGTAAATTCCAGATTTTTATCTTTTTCATTGTTGGTTATAATATAAAACTTATTCATACCAAAGTCCTGTATCTGTTTACTGCCCCTGTAAGCAACAGCATTCAACTGCATACTATTTTTCTGCCGGTTTATCCAATGCTCCGTGTGCCTGTGCAACCACATCCTCCACTTTCACAGTAAGACTGTCCGGAACCTCCGTTCCCTCCAGTCTTTTCTTCAGATGCAGAAGATATTCAATATTTCCCTCTGGTCCTTTGATCGGAGAAAAAGAAAGATGGCATGGCTCGAGGGAAATACTCATGGCGAAATCCCTCACCTTCTCTATCACTTCCTCGTGTACAGCAGGATCACGGACAACCCCTTTCTTTCCCACCTTTTCCCTGCCAGCCTCAAACTGGGGTTTTATCAGGCAGACGATTTCGCCATCCTCTGTAAGAAGATTTCGCACAGGTCCCAGTACCTTGGTCAGGGAAATAAAGGAAACATCAATAGAGGAAAATGCAGGTTTCTCCTGGATATCCTCCGGTACCACATAGCGAATGTTGGTTTTCTCCATGCACACAACTCTTGGGTCGTTGCGAAGCTTCCAGTCCAGCTGGCCATATCCCACATCAATAGAATATACCTTCACACCGCCATTCTGAAGCATACAGTCTGTAAAACCGCCTGTAGAGGCGCCTACATCCATGCACACCTTCCCCTCAAGACTTACATCAAATTCATTCATTGCTTTTTCAAGCTTCAGGCCGCCGCGGCTTACATATGGAAGGGTGTTTCCTCTGACTTCCACTTTCACCGTTTCAGTAAACATGGAGCCTGCTTTATCTTCCTTCTGACCATCTACATAAACCTGTCCGGCCATGATATATGCTTTTGCTTTTTCTCTGGAAGGTGCAAGAGCGCGCTCCACCAGCATCATATCCAATCGTTTCTTCATTCTCTTATTCCTTCTGAATAGTTACCTGAAATTTTCTTTATCTTCTCTGCAATGGCATTGGCGCTAAGCCCCAGCTGTACCCTAAGACTGTCCACACCTCCATGAGGCACAAAACGATCCGGAATAGCCACTGGCAGCACCTGGATACCAGGATGATGTTCTTCCATATAACCGCATACCTGCTGTCCAAAGCCACCATTTTGCACATTTTCTTCTACTGTTACCACCAGGCTGTGATTCCGCGCCAGCTGATCCAGCAAAGCTGTATCTAATGGCTTTACAAATCTGACATTTACAAAGGTAGAATCAATTCCTTCCTTCTGTAATTCACTGCAGACCTCTGCACAGATCTCCACCATGCTTCCAAGTGCCAGAACTGCTACCTTACAACCGCTGTGAAGGACTTCACTTTTCCCCATCTCCACAGCTGTCTGATATTCCTGCAGCCCCTGATATGCATTACCTCTTGGGTAACGGATTGCTACCGGGCCATCCGCTTTCACAGCAAAGCGAAGCATTTCCTTTAACTCCCAGTCATTCTTCGGTGCCATCACTGTCATTCCAGGCATCATGCTGAGATAGGAAATGTCAAAATTGCCCTGATGTGTCTCACCATCTGCTCCAACAAGACCTGCCCTGTCCACTGCAAAGATCACATGAAGCTTCTGCATGCACACATCGTGAAGCATCTGATCCACAGCTCTTTGCAAAAAGGAGGAATAAATGGCAACCACCGGGACTACTCCGCCAAGTGCCAGTCCGGCTGCAAAGGAAACTGCATGCTCTTCTGCAATTCCCACATCAAAGAACCGGTCTGGAAATCTCTGGGAAAACTTTTTCAGCCCGGTACCATCAGGCATGGCAGCTGTAATGGCAACCAGCTTCTCTTCTTCTGCTGCCACCTGGCACAAAGCATCTGCAAACACATCTGTATAACCCGGACAGACCTTCTTCTGGGTTGGCTTTCCAGTCTTGATGTCAAACGGTCCGATTCCATGAAACATATCCGGATTCTGTCTCGCAGGTTCATAGCCACGTCCCTTTTCTGTAAGAACATGAACCACAACCGGTCCCTTCACACGCTTTGCCTCATTAAAAAGGCGCATCATCTGGCGCATATTATGCCCGTCCACCGGTCCAAGATAGGTCAGGCCCATATTTTCAAAGAGCATTCCCGGAATAAAAAGCTGCTTAATGCTGCTTTTCGTCCTTCTCACAGCATCCACCATAGCGGTTCCCACACGGGGAATCTTTTTTACCGCCTTATTCAAGCTCATTTTCATTCCGGTGTATGCTTCTGCAGTACGGATCGCACTGAGATAATTTGACATTCCTCCTACATTTGGAGAGATTGACATATTATTGTCATTTAAAACAATTATAAAATTGGTATCCAATTCGGCTGCATTATTCAGCGCCTCATAAGCCATACCGCCTGTAAGCGCACCATCGCCGATCACAGAAACCACATGATAATTCTCTCCAAGAAGATCCCTTGCATGCACATAACCAAGGCCTGCAGAAATAGAATCTGAGCTATGTCCCGCGTCAAAAGAGTCGCAATTGCTCTCCCCTCTTTTTGGAAAACCACTCAGTCCGCCTTCCTTGCGCAGGGTCTCAAATTCACCTTTTCGTCCGGTGAGGATCTTATGAGTGTATGCCTGATGGCCTACATCCCAAATAAGCTTGTCATCTGGAAAATCCAGTACATTATGCAGTGCCAGTGTAAGTTCTACCACTCCAAGATTGGATGCCAGATGTCCTCCTGTCCTGCTGACGGATTCAATCAAAAAGCTTCGTATTTCTTCTGCCAGCTGCGGAAATTCAGCCAGAGGAATTTTGTGAATATCGTTGGGCTTTTTTATTTTATCCAGAATCATTTGTATCCTTCTTTCACTTCCTGCGTCCCACCAGCTCGTTCACCAGAGTAAACAGGAATTCATTTTTCTTATTCAGTCCTTCAAACAAAGTAACTGCCTCATCTGACAGCTTCTTCACCTGCTGTGATGCTTTCTCAATTCCCATAAGTGTCACATAAGTAGTCTTATGGTTCTTCTCATCACTGTGAATTGGCTTACCCAGCTCTTCCTCGGTGCTGGTCACATCCAGGATATCATCCTGGATCTGGAACGCAAGGCCGATATTTTTTGCTGCTTTTTCTACTATAGCAGTCTCTTCTTCCGCGGCACCTCCAAGAATTGCGCCTGTCATCACAGAGGCTTCAATAAGTGCAGAAGTCTTATTCTCATAAATATAATCAATCATCTCACGGCTCATAGGCTTGCCGTCATTTTCCACATCCACACTCTGTCCGCCAAGCATTCCGTAAAGTCCGGTCTTATGGGACATTACCTTCAGTGCCTGAATCACATGTGCCTGACAATCTGGTGTATCTGCCGTGTCAAAAGCTGTAAGCATCACTTCATAAGCATAATTGAGAAGTGCCACACCGCTAAGAACCCCCATAGCTTCCCCATAAACTTTATGAGTAGTAAGACGTCCTCTCCGGTAATCGTCATTATCAAGAGCCGGAAGATCATCATGGACCAGTGAATGGGTATGAATCATCTCCATTGCTGCCATAAAAGGATATGCCAGCTTCTCTTCTCCTCCAAACAGCCTTAAGGTTTCCAGGATCAGCATAGGGCGAAGGCGCTTTCCTCCTGCCAGAATACTGTAATTCATTGCCTGTGCCATAGTCTTCGCAAAACCTTCCTCTGCAGGAAGATAAGACTGGATCACTTTATTAATTTCTTCTGTTCTTTTTTTTAATTCATCTTGAAAATTCACCAAGGCTACCATCCTCATTCATCTGCAGCATTTTTTTCTCAACAGTATCAAGCTTATCATTACAATATTTCAGAAGCTCCATTCCCTGTTTATAAAGGCGAAATGAATCTTCCAGGGAGGTCTCACGGTCTTCCAGTCTTCCCGCCAGAACATCCAGCTCTGAAAAAGCCTCCTCCAGAGTTTTCTCTTCTTTTTTCTCATCAGCCATCCTTCCGCACCTCCGTCTTTATTGCTGCACACATTGTGCACAGAAGTCTTTTACTAGCTATGCACGATCTGCATGCTGACTTTATTTTTCACTGTCTGTATCTGCTCCGTAACTGCTGGCTTTTGTATTCTGTACAGACGCCTCTATTGTACCATCTGTAACATAAATCAGCAGACCATCCCCTTGTTTTACCTGTGAAACGCTTGTCAATGTCTTTCCTTCCTTATCAGAAACGTAGGAGTAACCCTGATTCAGCTTCCGAAGAGGAGAAAGACCGTGAAACCTTTCCAGATAGAGGGACAGTCTGTGTCTTTTATCTTTTATCTTTTGTTCCATGGCAGACTGGATTCGTTCCTGCACATCTGCCGCATACTGCTGACGGTCACGCAGACGGCTCTCTGGATTCAGATACTGAAGACGTGTTCCATATCTTTCCAGTTTTGCCCTGTTTACGTCAATTTTATTCCACACTGCCCGTTCCAGCCGTTCTTGATACCCTTGCATGGAATTTAAAAGAGTCCGGCAGTCAAAATAGGCGAGTTCTGCCGCTGCTGAAGGTGTAGGGGCACGAAGATCCGCCACAAAATCCGCGATGGTAAAGTCAGTCTCATGTCCCACTGCAGAAATTACAGGTGTATGGCACTCAAAAATCGCCCTTGCCACCTCTTCTTCGTTAAAAGCCCATAGTTCCTCGATAGAACCACCGCCCCGGCCTACAATGATCACATCCACGCTTGCCTCGTCCAGCATGCGGATACCACGTACAATACTGGCCGCTGCTCCCTCTCCCTGCACAAGTGCCGGGTAAAGAATACTCTGGATAAAAGGATTTCTTCGGGTGGAAACGTTGATAATATCCCGAATCGCAGCACCTGTAGGAGATGTGACAATCCCCACTCTGTGGGCAAATTCCGGTATGGGCTGCTTGTACTCCTGTGCAAACATTCCCATATCCTCCAGCTCCTGCTTCAACGCCAGGTATCTTTCATAAAGCGCACCAGCTCCCTCTAAAGTAATCTCCTTCGCATAGAACTGATATGCGCCATCTCTTTCATAAACATCTACTCTGCCCCCGGCTATCACCTTGTCTCCGTCTTTCATGCGGAAAGCAAGACCTCTTCTGGAACCTGCGAACATAACGCATTTCAGTGTGCCGCCTTCGTCCTTCAAGGTAAAATAGATGTGTCCTGTGGAGTGGTATTTACAGTTGGATACCTCTCCCTTTACATAAATATTCTGTAAAAAATAGTCCTGGGTAAACATGTTCTTCACATAGCGGTTTACCTGACCAACAGAATAGACATTATTCATTTTTATTTTCCGGTGCCCTAGAGCTTACATTGCGGTTGACAACTACCACCTTTTTGGAAGGATCCTTTACCTTGAAACCGGATTTCGGTCTTGCAGAGGTCTGTTCTTCTTTCTTAGAAGATGCCTTTCTTGCAGCAACCTTCTTATCCGGGTTGGCAATCTTTCCAAGGATTCCGTTTACGAATGCACCGGACTCTTCAGAACCGAAGCATTTCGCCAGTTCTACAGCCTCATTGATGGCAACTCCTACCGGCACTTCCTCTTTCTCATATTCAAGCTCATACACAGCCAGACGAAGAACTGTCAGATCAACACGGTTCATACGGCTTGTCTTCCATCCCATACTGATGCTGTTCAGCTTCTCATCAAGCTCATCTGTGTGGTTCATAATGTTCATATATTTGCGGCTGATATAGTCCCGGTCGCTCTCTTCCAGATTCTCAATATCAGCTAAATATAAAGCCAGCTGCTCTTCCATTTCTTTCTGTGTATTAAACTCGCTGATAAAAAGCAGCTTAAAAATATGTTCTCTCTGTTCCCTTCTTCTCATGTTTCCTCCTACTATCTGTAACTCCCGAAAATCCCTGCAAAGAAATGCCAGCTCACGCAGACATTCATAGAAAAAAAAGGAAAGGTTTACTTTCCTTTTTTCGTTTACTTGCTTTTTTCATTCTCCATATCTACGCTTGCAATATGAATATTGACATCTGCAACCTCAAGTCCTGTCATGTTCTCAATGGCTGCTTTTACTTTCTCCTGAACCTTCTTGCTGGTCTCAAGGATATTCATGCCATATTCAATATTCAGGGTAAGGTCAACGCTTACCACACTGTCAACAATTTCAACCTTAACTCCCTTGGAGAGATTCTTCATTCCAAGCTTGCTTACCAGCTCATTGGTAATATTACCTGCCATGGAGGCGACTCCGTCTACTTCTGTAGCGGCAAGTCCGGCGATAATAGTAACGACCTCATCTGCGATCTGAACCTCACCGATTCCCTCAATATCCTGTATTTTATATGTTGTTCTCTTCTCTGCCATGCTTACAAACCTCCTAGGTTTAATCTGCCGGCTGCCGGAAAATTCGCATCTTTCCCCGAGGCCAGCGTCAAATCTGCCTTACGGCGTATTTACACGAAACGGACTATCCCACGCATCTGCGCAGTTCTATTTCTATCCGAGACTTTCTTTAATTATAGCAAAATGCGTCAAAAATGAAAAGAGTTATTTACTGAATTCTGTTAATATTAAATCCGGATTTCTGTCTTCTGTCATGCCCACACTCCATGCATTGATAAACAGAAGCAACGGATTGCCTTTCAGATCTGTAACCTTCTTCATGTCAGAAGTTCCGACGATCTTGTCCACCTGAATCTCATCCTTGTTCGCAATCCATCTGATGTGCTCATATGGCAGATTTTCCAGACGAATTTCCACATTATACTCGTTCTCCAGACGATATTTCAAAACATCAAACTGGAGCACACCAACAACGCCCACAATGATCTCTTCCATATTTCCGTAAAGCTCCTGGAAAATCTGGATGGCACCTTCCTGTGCGATCTGGTTAATTCCCTTTACAAACTGCTTTCTCTTCATGGTATCCAGAAGTCTTACCCTTGCAAAGTGCTCCGGTGCAAATGTAGGAATGCCCTCAAATGCAAATTTTTTTCCAGGCGTACAGATCGTATCTCCAATAGAGAAAATACCGGGATCAAATACACCGATAATATCTCCTGCATAAGCCTCCTCAACTACATGGCGTGACTCAGCCATCATCTGCTGGGGCTGAAGAAGTCTCATCTTCTTATCCCCCTGTACATGATAAACCTCCTGGGAGGCATCGAATTTGCCGGAGCAGATACGCATAAATGCAATTCTGTCACGGTGAGCCTTATTCATATTTGCCTGAATCTTAAATACAAAAGCAGAAAAATCATCGCTCATAGGATCAACAAGACCTGAGTCTGCCATTCTTGGAAGAGGTGACGTAGTCATCTTCAGGAAATGCTCCAGGAAAGTCTCAACACCAAAATTGGTAAGAGCGGATCCAAAGAACACAGGAGTCAGTTCTCCCTTACTTACCATCTCCTGATCGAACTCGGCACTTGCGCCATCCAGAAGCTCGATTTCCTCCAGAAGCTGTTCTTTCTGCTCCGGATCCATAACCTCAAGTGCATGAGGAGAATCCAGATCGATTTCCTCAATAGTTCCCTCCTTGGTACCTTTCTGGGTATCTGTGAAAGTAAGGATCTTATTCGTGTTGCGGTCGTAAACACCGCGGAATTTCTTACCGGAACCGATTGGCCAGTTAATAGGACAGGTTGCGATTCCAAGCTCTTTTTCGATCTCGTCAAGAAGATCAAAGGTATCGTTGGCATCACGGTCCATTTTATTGATAAAAGTAAAAATAGGAATGTGTCTCATAACGCAGACCTTGAACAGCTTTCTGGTCTGTGCCTCAACACCCTTGGACCCGTCGATTACCATAACTGCAGAATCTGCAGCCATCAGGGTACGATAAGTATCCTCTGAGAAATCCTGATGTCCAGGAGTATCCAGAATGTTGATGCAGTAACCGTCATAATGAAACTGCAATACGGAAGAAGTAACGGAAATACCTCTCTCCTTCTCAATTTCCATCCAATCCGATACTGCATGGCGGGCCGTTGCCTTTCCTTTAACACTACCGGCCAGATTAATGGCTCCGCCATACAGCAGGAATTTCTCAGTCAGAGTAGTCTTACCTGCATCCGGGTGGGAAATGATGGCAAAGGTTCTTCTTTTTTCTATTTCTTTCGTATACTTCGACACGTTTAGCCTCCTATTTGAATTCTCTATTTCAGACACGCTCTAGAGCGTGTATTCTTACATTTTTGCAGCATTCCTATTCTAGTATAAGGACTGCTGCACTGTCAAGGGGGTATATCATGGATTTACTGTAGTATTATCACGGATTTACTGTAGTATCATCATCAATATCCACGGAAGTCTCCAGTGATTCATCTTTATTTACCAGTTCTTCCTCGCTTTCATTTAACGGCGTGATCACAATATTTTCCGGCGCAATTCCCGTTTTTCTTTTCACAATGTCTTCAATCTGAGCCCGTTTTGCATCTGTCAGATCTGCTTCCGGAACCACCACATCTGCCGTTTCTCCGGTAAGGTTTACGATCACATTTTCGAAGCCTTTGGCTTCCAGAAGAAGTTCTGCTGCCGACTCTTTTTCCGTCAGATCCGCCATGGAAACCATTGTGCTCACAGCCTCCTGCTTCTGGTCATCTCCCAGATCCTGGTTGTTAATAATAGCCTGCAGGTCTGCTTTATTCTGGGAACGGATCTGTTCTCTGGAAAGTTTGGCCTGGGCCGCAAAATCAGAAGCCGCAGTAAGTACAGCTTCCCCCGGCGTGCTGGTGGTCTGATCCTGCACATCCGTAAGGCTGCTATCCGCCCCGTTCTCATCTAGAAGGGCTGTTTCATCGGTCAGATCATAGTCTACATCCTCCAGAATACTGCTGCTGTCCGCGCTTGCCTCCTTATTTTTCAGGCCAAGATCTACATCTGCAAAATTCAGGTATCCTGCAACTGCGATCAGAACCGCCAGTGAAGTAATGATTACCTGGTTCTTTTTCAGAATCTTTTTCACTTTACCTCTCCTCATTTCATTTTCATTACTTTAATTTTATGGGCATCCAGCTGAAATAATGCCATAACTCCTTCTACAATATTCCTGGAAACCACAGAATTATCTGCTCCTTCCGCCGCGATCAGCACTCCGGTCACCGCCTGATTTCCGGAATCGTAGAAACTGCTGCTGTCTTTTTCTTCCCCCGTCATAAGGAGCACCCGCACTTTTCCCACTCCTTCTGTCTGGGATAAAAGATCTTCCAGTTTTTTCTCCAGAACTGTCCGTTCTGCATCCGTATTTTCCTCAGAAGAAGCAGAAAAAAAGGAACTGCTTTTTACTTCCGGGGAGCTAACCTTTTTATTGGATACCGGAAGTGCGATCACCGTAAGCAGAAGTCCCAGAAGGAGAAGAATCACCCATTGTCTGCTTCCCATTTTCCCAAGCAAGGACTTCACAGTTTTCTTCCCGGATTCCCCAGTTTGCTGCAAGTTCATCTTTTATCCCCCTCTCAAGCTCTCCATCTGGCACCGCCTTCGTCCACAGGCAGGCTTTTAACAGCTCCCCTTCTATATGTACTTTGCATGCCGTCACTTCTATGCCTTTCTTTTTCAAAGATTCCGGAATATTTTTCTCAAGCTGCTCCTCCACACCTTTTTCCAGAAGGCTTTTCTGAAGATTTTCCAGATCAAGAGTGAGCCGCTTTTTTTCCTCCTGCTGGTAAAGGCTGGAAAAGCTTTCCGGCAGTGTCTTAGCTTTTTCCAGAATGGAAAGCATGGGAGTGATCAGCATAGCCATCAGCAAAAGCCCCATAAAAAAACGCACATAACGCTGATATTTCCCGGTAGGCACCAGATGGATGAGCATAGTCAACAGAATATAAAATATGGCAAGGCATTTGATCCAGCTGTAGATGGCTTCTTTCATAATATATCACTTCCCGCATCCCATTTTTGTCTCATATCTCAGTCATATGATCAGGTTATTATGATTCATTTCCGCTTACTGTTACTTTTATCCGCCTACAGACGCCATGAGAATTATAAAGGTAAGCACACACAGAATTTCCGCAGTCAGCATGATCCGCAGAAGCAGGGCACAGCCTTCTCCCATTGTGCCAAGACAGCCTACGATTCGTTTGTCTGATACAGGCTGTGCCACTGCACCAAGGAAGCGATAGCTAAGGGATAGAAGACCATAATGAATCACAGGTCCGGCTCCTGCAAGAAGCAGAACCACCACTGCCATTGCTCCAAGACAGTTTTTCACAAGCAGTGCCCCTGCCAGAATCAATTCTGTTACCGCATTTACGGCATTTCCCACAGCCGGAATCGCTCCGGCAGTTCTGCCCAGGGCAGTTCGTTTGATAGCATCCATGGCAGGCGCAACCAACCCTCGTACCGCCTGAAGCCCAAGGACAGCCCCAAGCATGGTTTTCAGGCTCCAGCTGATCATAGTTTCCAGAAGCTCTGCCATCTTGCTTAACATATCCTCTTTGGAAAGATGGTTCACCATACAAAGAAGAACATACAGATTAGCCCCTGGCAGAATCAAAGTGAGAAGAAGCCATTCCACCAGCCACACCAGAAGAAGAACCCCCTGATAAAATACAGATGCCGTGACAGCTCCCGATGCTGCTGAAACTGCCACGAAATAAGCAGGTGCCAGGCCTTTCATAAACTGAGTCATCCACTCCAGCTGTTTTCCAAGGGAAACTCCAAGCTGCTGATAGCTGTTCATCAGAATGGTAAATAATAAAAGATATACCATGTAAAAACTTACCTCTCCAATCTGGCTGTTTTCAAATACCTCTGCAAAATTTGAAAAAACAGCAGCTGCCAGCACCAGAAGAAGAATGCGAAAAAAATTAGCCCGTTCTTTTTCCAGCCGGTCAAAAAAGAGGCTGCGCAGAAATTGCTGCACCGCCTCTTTTGAAAATACTGTTTCGCCGTTTATCATGTTTTTTAATGCTGTTCCTATGGAGAAGCTGTCCTCTCCCAGCATTTCATCCATTAAAGTTTGTACCTGTTCGAAAGACATGTCAGAAACCAGCTGCTCCGTAATGCCCTCAGAATCAGCGGAAGCTGCACGATAGCCAATACCTGCTGTTACCGTTTTCTCCGTTGTCTCTTCCTCTGTTTCGACTGCTGTTTCACCTGTAAAACTCTCTGCTTCCATGTTCTCTGCGTTTACATTTATTTTTCTGGTTCCCATCAGAATCCATACTGCAAACAACAATGCAGCAATTACCTGCCATTTTTGTTTTTTTCTCCAGAACCTCATACCATGAACTCCTGAATCGTCTTCAGAAGTGCCATAAGCACCGGCATGCTCAGCACCATCACCGACAATTTACAGAACAGCTCGATCTGAGCCGCTGTGGTGCTGTAGCCTGCATCTTTACAGATTCCGGAGGCAAACTGGCCAATGTAAGTAATTCCGATCATTTTTACCAGTGTGGAAATATATTCCGTATCCACCGGAAGTGTCTCCTGGATTTTTCCCAGAGATTCAAACAGATAATAAATTTTCCCCACAGCAAGTCCCATGATCACAAGACCAATTCCAACTGTAATAAAACAGGCGTATTCCGGTTTGGTTCCTTTCATAAGAAATCCAAGAATAACACCGCATACGCCTAGTAACGAAATCTTTATAATGTCCATTTTCCACCTCCTGAACACAGGTGACAGGATATTGGTGAATCAGATCACAATTCAAATAATTTTTTTATGCTGTCAAACAACTCATAAATATATGGTACGATCCAGAAGAGTACCACAAGAAGCCCTGCCAGGCTGACTAAAAAAGCCTGTTCCTCTCTGCCGCTGTGTTTCAGGACCTGAGAAAGTACGGAGACCAGAATCCCCACAGCAGCTATTTTGAAAATAATACTGACTTCCAAGGGGGCCTCCTTTCTTACCGTTATCTGCCTTTACATAACCGTTTTCCAGGCAATTTTCCCAGATATTATATGAAATTACCACAACAAAACTGCCAGCAGAATTCCTCCCAGAATTCCCATGCTCTGATATGTTTTCTGCTGCTTTGGCATAGCACTTTTCAGAATCTTTATCCTGTAGTCTAACTCTTCCTCCAGAAGTGTGAGCTGTGCCACCTGCATTTCCCTGTCCAGATATCCCAGTTTTTCTCCCAGAGAAAGAAAGCTTTCCCGCTCTTCCTCTGAAAGCCTGTGAAGGGGAAGCAGTCTTACCGCGCATTCCCTGAAAATCTCATCAAAGGTAATTCCAGGCCGCTGCTGAAGCCATCCTGCAGTTTCTTTGAGAAAAAGCCTGTACTCTCCTGGCATTTTTGCTGCAGCATCAAGAAAGGCATCTTCCAACGTCGCCCCTGTGCAGCGGATTTCCCCTTTCAGTAACAGAAGAAGCTGCGCCAGTTTTTCCAGAATTTTCAGTCTGGCTGTCAGTTCCATGCTTTTACACAGCCCAAGACCTGTTCCGGAAAAAAGGATCAGAATGATTCCTGCTGTTTTCAACAAGGCCTCCCATTTCTGTCATAAATTCCAAGTATGGTTCCTGCATGTTCTCCCTTGTCCAGGAAAATATACCGTTCAAACACTCTTCTTCTCACCAGCTTTTCAAAATAAGGCTGATGGATCACGTCCTCAATGGAATTCCCATGAGCAGTGGCGATCACTTTACATCCACTGTGGATCACAGATTCCACAGCTTTAAAGTCTTCTTTCCGTCCCAGTTCGTCTACAGCCACAACTGCCGGGGACATAGAACGGATCAGCATTTCCATCCCTTCTGCCTTCGGACAGCCGTCCAGAACATCTGTACGCATGCCAAGGTCATTCTGGGGAACTCCCTGATAGGAACCGGCAAGCTCACTTCTCTCATCTACAACGCCAACCGTTACCCCCGGCATTTTTTTCTTTTCCTCACCATTGCTCAGCTGACGGATAATATCCCGGAGCAGGGTTGTTTTCCCCCCTCTTGGCGGAGAAACGATCAAAGTATGGGCTACCCAGTCTTTTTTGCGGATATAGGGCATCACCTGGTCTGCGCAGCCTACCACTTCGTGAGCCAGACGTACATTGATACAGGAAATATATTTCATTCCCTGGATCTCATTGCCGTCAAGAATCACCTTTCCGGTAACACCTACCCGATGACCTCCCTGAACAGTGAGAAATCCCTGGCGCATTTCATCTTCATAGGAATAAAGGGAATAACCACTTATATATTCCATGGTTTCCTTCAGATCTTCCCTTGTCACCACGTATTTGCCATCATGGTCGGTAAGGAAACCCTCACCTCCGTCATAGGTGTAGAACAGCGGCCGTCCTACTCTTAACCGTATCTCATATATTTTGTCATAATCAAGGTTTGCATTCATCAACAGTCTGCGGATATTGCCTGCAAACAGGTTCTGAATCTGCTCTGCTTCTATGTTGTATCACCTCTCAATTTTAATATATGTGGACAATCCCGGATTCATTCTTAAATAAATCCCCCAGATTTCAGTTCTGGACACATTCTAATACTGGCTCACATTACTCTGTATGCTCTGCTGGTATTCTTCCGTTCTGGGAAGGCTCAGTTTTAAAACCCTGTCCACAATATTCACAGACGCTGAACTATATGCATAAGCAGCGGATTCAAACAGCACGTACAAGTCATCCCCATCCACAAAAATCTGTTCGATTCGTTCCGGAAACCGATAGCTGACAGCAGAATTCTCATCTACATAAAGCCTTTTATCGGATTTCTCATAAAATACCACTCTGGAAGGCAGAATTCCAAAGGAATGAGACAAAAGAAGCTTGTCGTTATAAAAAGTCATTCCCTGGGCCTGTTCGGAAATGGTGGAATAATCAAGGGGAACCGCCATCCCGAAGTTCATTCCCAGACCTTCATCCATAGTATTTATCAGGTTTCCCTGATCATCTACTGCATATCTTGCAATGGCACTGTCTGTATATTTTGTAAAACAGCCAACGTACAGACACCCATCATAAAAGGTCATAAAGGAATCACGGACGATTCCGTAAAGGCTGGCTACCTGGTTGGTCGCGATAGGATGCCTGCCTGCATCATAGTCATAATTTTCGATAGATTCCATGGTAAGGCTCACTGCCTGGGCAAGTTCCTGCGTATTTGAAGAATACCACAGAATCCGGTGTTCACTGTCATATGCCAGACCGCCAACATGTGGCTGTCCGGGCAAAATAATTTCTTTTATAAAACGATGCGATTCTTTGTTGATCATATAGATCACAGAGTTATGCTTTTTCGCATGGCAATAGGCACTTACAAAAACATAATCCTCTGTTACTGCCAGACCCTGCGGTGTCATAGTGGTACACATGGCCGGCATATCACCCTCACTGGTAAGAAGGGTTCGTGTTGCTTTCAGGCCGGGAATAATATAGGTTCCGTATTCCCGCTCCTTTTTCCTGTCTTCAAAGGCAAATGCCATCAGCTCTTCTTTCTGGGAAAGCATCTGGATCTGTCCACGAAGAGTATAGTAAGCCGCTTCCTGATTAGTGGTTTTCCTCTTGGTGGGCGGCTCATTTCTGCCTCTGTATATAAAGGCATATGCCAGATAAGATCCCACGATGACCAGAACCATGATCAGGATCCTGAGCCAGAAAATGCGGTTTTTCCATTTCATCTTTTTCGTCATTTATCTGCACTGCTTCCGCAATAGTACTCTTTTGGTAACTGTTCTGTACCTTCACAACTACATGCTTTACAATTGCATGCTTCGCGATACACAAAAAATCATGCTTTCCATGATTTCACGCCGAAATTCCCGGGCTTTCTGTGAACTGTGTTCACAAAAACAACCTCGCGAAATACTGTCTCCTAAATAGTTACCTCTTTTTTTGTTATAATTTCACAACAGACATCATTATACTTTATCAGGTTTACGTTTACAAGAGGAAATTAGAACAGCCCGGTTTCTTCCAGAAACCGTGAAGGGGCACGCTCTTTATCGTACTGACGTCGCACATAACAGAGCATAAGTTCTTTCTTCGCCCGAGTCATGCCTACATAAAAAAGCCGGCGTTCTTCTTCCAAAGACTCTGCCAGAACAGCCTTTTTATAGGGAATGCTCCCTTCGTTTACATTCATAATATAAACTTTGTCGTATTCCAGCCCTTTTACCGCATGAAGGGTGGAAATTACAATCCCTTCCCTTTTCGTCTCCTGTTTTTTCGCCTGTTCAGCCAGCTTCTTTGTGTAATCCTCTATGTAGTTTTCCCACTCTTCCAGGTTTTTCATACCTTTGGCACTTTCCTGTATGCGGTCAAGGACCTCAAGAAGCTCCTCCGGACGAATTTTACGGTACTGGGCATATTCAATCAGATATTGCTCATAGCCCATTCCTTTTCGGATAAAATTCACTGCAGCATAGGGTGCCAAAGTGGAAAGAATCCGAAGATGTGTTTCCAGTGTGGTAATCCTGTCGCACATCCAGTCTTTATCTTTATAGAAATCTCTCAATGCAGAAAATGAGATTGTGGTCTGTGTCAGGGCATCCCTTGCTATATACCGGTTGGGGCGGTTCATGATTTCCAGGAAAAGCTTTCTCGTCCTGTCTCCTGCTGCCATTTTCAGATATGCCATCAGGTTTCTGCTGATCCAATGCCGGAACAGATTGGGCAGCTGTTCTTTCATGGTAAAAGGAATCTGGTACTCCATCAAGGCTCCAACAAGCCCCTCTGCCTCCTGATTGGTACGAAAAAGCACTGCAGTATCCTCCAGATTCTCTCCTGTCTCCAGCCGCTTCTTCAAAAAAGCGGCAATCTTCACATACTCTTCTCTTGGATTGTCAAATTCCATCACCTTCACAGGTTTTCCCTGCTCATTTGGCGTAGACAGCCTCTTCTTAAAGCGGATCTGGTTGCAGCCCACCACATTCATGGCTGCCTGAAGTACATTTTTCGTACAGCGATAATTAATGTCCAAAAGAACCGTTTCTGCCTTAGGATAATCTTTGGTAAAGTTCAGCATGATCTCTGGCTTGGCGCCACGAAAATGATAGATAGACTGATCATCGTCTCCCACTATGAACAGGTTATCCCTGGGCTTTGCCAGCATCCTAACAATATCATACTGGAGATGGTTGATATCCTGAAATTCATCTACCATAATGTATTGGAATTTGTTTTGCCATGCCGCCAGAATATCTTTTCTCTTGACAAAAAGTTCATAGCAGCAAAGAAGCATGTCATCGAAATCCAGTTTTCTTCTCTGGCGCAAAGCCTTCTGATACCCATTATAAATCTGGCGGAATACCTCATCCGGGCAGCAGGAAGAATAATAGTGATCCAGGGAAATCCTCCCCCCTTTTACCACGCTGATTTCCTTTGCCACATCCTCCTGGAAATCTCCCTCCTGAGCCAGTTCCTGACCAAATTCCAGAGTCATTTCTTTTAAAATGGCATATTTTTCTTCTTCTGACAAAATATTGCCGGCACCAAGTCCATAAGCCTGCTTCAGGATTCCGTAAAAAACACCGTGAAAGGTTCCGAAGGTAACAGCCGTGGAGGTCTGTCCGGTAAACTTCAGAAAACGCTCTCTCATCTCTTTTGCTGCAGCCCGGGAAAAGGTTACAACAAGAACAGAGGACGCCGGTATTTCCCCCTCACCAGTCATATATGCAGTTCTTTCAACGATCACTGAAGTTTTCCCCGAACCGGGGCCTGCCAGAACCATCATAGGTCCTGACAGGTGGGCGATTGCCCTTAATTGAGATGGATTTTTCTTCATAATTGAGACAGATTCTTCATTACAGATTCTCAAGCTTCTCGATTGCAGCTTTCACACGGCGGATTGTCTCATCCTTGCCAATGATCTCCATGATCTCGGTAGCGCCTGCCGGTGTCATCTGCTTGCCTGAAACAGCTGTACGAAGAGGCCACATTACATAGCCGTTCTTGTAACCTTTCTCCTTGACAAATTCACTTAAGGAAGCGAACAGCGGATCATTGGTGTAATCCTCCTGAGCCTCCAGAAACGGAAGAACTTCCTTCAGAACTGTAAGAGAAGTCTCTTCGTTTGTTTTCATTTTCTTATGGCAGTACATAGATGCATCATACTCCGGAACTTCCTGGAAGAAATCGATCAATGCCGGAATGTCAGGGAAAGTTTCGATTCTGGTCTGAACCATTCCTGCAATTTTCTTAAAGTTAAAGTCTCCCTTCAGAACTTCCTTCATGTATGGAAGTGCTCTCTCATAAAATACTTCCGGATCCATTTTCTTAATATACTCGCCATTCATCCAGCGAAGCTTGTTGATATCAAATACAGCCGGAGATTTATTAATGTGATGATAATCAAATTTTTCAACCAGTTCCCTGAGGCTGAAGATCTCGTTATTATCTGCCGGACTCCATCCCAGAAGTGCAACATAATTTACAATTGCCTCGGAAACAAATCCCTGATCCAGAAGGTCCTCATAGGAGGAATGTCCGGAACGTTTGGACAATTTGGCGTGAGTTTCATCCGTGATCAGTGGACAATGTACATAAACCGGAATATCCCATCCAAATGCCTCATAGATACGGTTGTATTTAGGGGAAGAGGAAAGATATTCATTGCCTCGTACCACATGTGTGATTCCCATAAGATGATCGTCTACAACGTTAGCAAAATTATAAGTCGGATATCCGTCAGATTTGATCAGGATCAAATCCTCAAGTTCCTCATTGTTTACTGTAATATCTCCGTAAATTACATCATGGAAAGTGGTAGTTCCCTCTGTAGGCATGTTAAAACGGATTACATGTGGCTCTCCGGCATCCAGACGGCGCTGAACTTCTTCCTTGGAAAGCTTCAGACAGCGTTTGTCATAAATGGAAATCTCCTTGCCTGCTACCACACGCTTCATGCTCTCTAATTCTTCCTTCTGGCAGAAGCAGTAGTATGCATCGCCCTGGTCTACAAGCTGTTTGGCATATTTCATGTAAATCCCCTGTGCCTGGCGCTCGCTCTGTACATATGGGCCATATCCACCGTCCTTATCCGGACCTTCGTCATGAATAAGACCAGTCTTCTCCATAGTACGATAAATAATATCTACAGCGCCCTCTACATAGCGCTCCTGGTCTGTATCCTCAATACGGAGAATAAAATCTCCGCCTTCATGCTTTGTAATAAGATATGCGTATAACGCAGTACGTAAATTTCCAACATGCATTCTGCCTGTAGGGCTTGGTGCAAATCTGGTTCTGATCTTAGTCATGTCTTCTCTATTCTCCCTGTTTATTCTTTCTTATCTTCTGCTGCCATTCCGTGATGGCAACTGCCTTTTCACATTATATACCTAATCCATTCAAAATGTCTATAGAAAAAATCCCCCTGAAGCCCAGCCTCAGGGAGATCGTTACGTTCACTCCGTTCACCGTAACGCGCTTCGCGATGCACAGAAAGACGAACCTTCTTGTGACAAGCACAAGAAGTAGCGTTTGCTGCGCAAACTTAATTCTCGGGTTTTCTGTGAACTTTGTTCACAGAAACACCTCGCGGAATGTTACCAGTGAACAGTAGCGGGAGATCATCATCTGCGAAAAAAATTAAGCATCGATTCCTTTATCTCTCAGATAGTCGATTACATCACCAACTGTGTTCAGCTCTGTAAGCTCTTCTGCCGGAATCTCGATGTTGTACTCATCTTCCAGAGCCATAACAAGCTCGAAGAGGTCAAGGGAATCTGCTCCCAGGTCATCCTTGAAAGAAGTATCTGCTGTAATTGTCTCTGCGTCGCAGTTAAGCTGCTCTGCGATCATTTCACTCATCTTTTCTAACATTGCTCATTCTCCTTTAATAAATATCTCGAAAACCGGCTTCCATCAGCCGTATGTCATACACTGCGGAAAGTATATAATCTGCTGGCTCATTTGTCAAGAGAATTATAGGATAAATTCCGGCTCCTGGAATTTAATCTGTCTGGCCACACTTAAGGCCAGTCCCATCTCTGCCATCAAGAACAAAATGGAGGTACCTCCATAGCTGATAAATGGCAATGTGACACCTGTGTTTGGCATGATGTTCAGCACTACAGCCACGTTCATAATAACCTGCAAAGCGATATGTACAAAAACACCGCTCACAAGCAGGGAGCCAAACATATCCGGTGCATTCTGTGCAATAAAAAATAATCTGTACAGCAGATAACCAAACAACGCCAAAACCATGATCGCGCCAAAAATCCCAAGTTCTTCACAAATAATAGAAAATATCATGTCATTCTGTGCCTCAGGCACACTTCCAAGCTTCTGGATACTGTTTCCAAGACCTCTGCCAAAGAAACCTCCTGAACCAATTGCATACAAAGCCTGCAGGGTCTGATAGCCATCTCCGCTTGCATAATCCTCCGGATGAAGCCATACCTGAATACGACGTAAACGGAAGTTAGAGCTCTGATCCATATGAGAAAGACTGTATACCAGGATTGCCACCAGAATAACTGCAACAACTGCAAGAATAACAAATGGTTTTGTTTTTGGATGTGCAATAAACACCAGACCTACGGTAATCCCAAAAATAATCATAGCAGTACTCAGGTTATCCGTAAACACATATGCAAACAGGGCCTGAATGCCGCCCATTCCCAGAAGTACCATAGTAGCTTTCAAGGTTTCCACTCTCTTTCCCATTTTGACGATCAGATAGGACAATGTGATGATCACTGCAATCTTTGCAATCTCTGCCGGCTGAAACTGTACCCCAAGCTTCAGCCATCTTCTCGCTCCATGAGAGGTGACTCCCAGGGGAGTCTTTACCAGCACCATGAGAAAAGCGGCTGCTACATAGATCACAAACGGAAATTTCGCCAGAATATGATAATCAAAATAGGACACTATAATTGCCAGCACAAGACAGCCAATACTGTACATTGCCTGCTTCTTGAAGTAGAACATGTCGTCGCCTTCATTAATCTGCGCCATATAAGAGCTTGTACTGTAAAGCATGATCAGGCCAAAGCACATGATCAATATGATTACTGCGACCAGATTAAAATCATAGTAATCTGATTTCGCTTTTTTCATTTTGATCTTGGTCTTATAGCCAGGACCTGCCTTTTTCTTTCCTGACCGGATACTTGCTTTTTTCTTTTTCGCAATATCCACTTTATCACCTTTTTCTGTTCATTTTTATATAAACTCTTTTATTTCCTTAATTGTTTTTCATTATAGCAGACTCTTTTTGCAGGTGCAACCCAAAGGTGCTGTTACTCTGTGACCGGTAACGGCTGCAGTTACTGTTCACTGGTAACATTCCGCGAGGTGTTTTTTGTGAACAAAGTTCACAGAAAACCCGAGAATTAAGTTTGCGCAGCAAACGCTACTTCTTGTGCTTGTCACAAGAAGGTTCGTCTTTCTGTGCATCGCGAAGCGCGTTACTGGTCACTGAGCGAACAGTAACCGGCTGCAGAATTTATCCCGTAATAGAAAAGAGCAGGATACTCTCCTGCCCTTCTCTTGTTCCTTATAGAAATTTATATCTGACCTGCTTAAGATCAGTCTTCGCTGCCATCATCAAAGCCTTCTGTCTCAATAATGAACTTCACGTTGCCGCTCATGGAATCATCTTTTCCTGTGAAAGATGTATAAGCTGCATCATCAGACTGGAGTGCTTCCAGACGATCCAGAACACTCTGGAAATCCTCTTCCATAGTATCTTTCAGTTTCTTGATACCATCATCATAGAACTCTTTCTCACCGTCTTTCAGATCTTTTGCTCCGTCCTTCAGAGTCTTAGCTCCGTCTTTCAGATCTTTTGCCCCATCCTTCAGGTCTTTTGCTCCATCATCCAGGGTCTTAGCTCCATCTTTCAGACTGCTTGTTCCGTCTTTCAGAGTCTTAGCTCCGTCATTCAAATCCTTAGCTCCATCTTTCAAAGTCTTGGTTCCGTCTTTCAGATCTTTTGTTCCGCTTACTAAAGAAGATGTACCACTCTTCAATTCACGAGTTCCATTATTAACACTGTTTGCACCGCTTCTTAACTGGGAAGCTCCGCTTCTCAGATCTGCAGCACCGTTCTTTAACTGTGCAATACCGGATTTTACCTGTCCACTGGCTGCTACTAATGTACCTGCTCCGCTTACAAGGCTCTTGGTTCCTGCTGTCAGCTGGGATGCTCCACTGTTCAGGGTATCACTGCTTGCTGTCAGCTGAGATGCTCCGCTTCTCAGTGCCACACTATTTGCGGCAATCTGACCAACACCAGTTACCAGCTTGCCGGTTGCTTTGCTGATTGAACTGATACCTGCATCAAGGCTCTCCTTTGCACTCTTTAATGTACTTGCGCCATTGAGAAGTGCTGTTGCGTTGGCATTATCCTTGCCCTGAAGGGTATTGATTCCATCTGTAATAGTCTTCTCACTATTAAGGAGCTGATCTGCTCCGCTTGTAAGTGTCTCAGCAGCCTTGGTATCCTGTAACTGTTTATAACCAGCCTGAAGCTTCTCATTTCCTTCAGAAATCTGTTTTGCACCTTCTGCTAACTGATTCACAGAATCTGTCATGGAAGAAAGATCTCCAAGTCCTGCAACCAGACTGCTTACTGCTGTCAGACTCTCTCTTACCTGTGTTCCGGCTGCTTTCAGATTTGATGCTCCTGTAGATAACTGACCTTCACCTGTTTCCTTCAGCTGTGCCATTCCACTGTTCAGGGAATCAGCACCTGTGCTCAGCTGTGCGGCTCCTGCATTTGCGGTCTGGGCTCCTGATTCAACAGAAGCTGCACCTGCAATCAGTTTATCTGCTTCACCAGCTAAAGTTGAAGAGCTCGCTGATGCTGCTTCTGAAATACTGCCAGCTGCACCTTCCAGGGTGGACGCAATCGCATTTAAGGATTCCTGAACACTGCTTCCGTTTGTCTCAGCCTGGACAGCTACCTGTGACTGAGCCTGAATGTTACCCAGCTCACCCTGAGCTGCAGAAGCATTTCCAAGACCTGCATTTAACTGCTCGATTGCAGAATTAATAGCTGCTGCAGTTCCTTCGTCAAGTCCCTCTGTTCCAAGTGCTCCCTGCAAAGTTGCGATTGCACTGCTCATAGAGCTCTGGGTTGCACTGATTGCACCAGCGGCAGCATCTGTAGATACCCCTGCGGACTGTGCAGTAACCGTAGTCTCAATCTGGGCAGCTGCCTCACGGATGCTTGCTGCGGAATCATTCATTGTCTTAGAGGCACTATCGCCGATCTGACTGATTGAATAGCTTGTTCCTTCTTTTAATTTTCCAATTCCGTCTTTTACCTGAGTTGCACCGGAAACAAGAGCAGCTGTACCGTCAGCCAGGCTCTTTGCCCCCTCTGCAACACTTGCTGCTCCAGAAGCAGCCTCACCTACTTTTCCAACGTATTCTGTTACACCATCAGCCAGGGAATCAGCTCCATCTGCATACTGATTCAGGCTCTTCACCATTGTTTCCGGCTTTGCAGCTGCTACATTCTTGGCAATTTCTGTAAGTTTTGCGGAAGCAGCGCTGATTCCTTCTGAAGCCTGCTGGATTCCAGGTGCCAGCTGTCCTACCCCTTCAACCAGTGCAGATGTTCCACTTACATAGTCCTTAGTTCCCTGCGCCAGGGCACTTGCACCGCTTACATAAGTGCTTACTCCGTTAGTCAGCTGAGTTGCACCATTTACATAAGCGGTTACACCGTCTGCCAGCTGATTTCCACCAGCCACATATTTGTTCACACCATCTGTCAGGGATTTCATTCCTTTATTGTACTCTGCCATGTTGCTGTTTACAGTATCAACACCTTCTGTGTAGCTGTTCACACCAGAAGCCAGTGAATCTACCCCTGCAGTATACTGGGAAATACCGCTCTGCAATGTTTTTGCACCGCTGTTTAACTGGGAAGCACCAGTCTTGGCACTTGCCACACCAGCATCAAATTCATTGTAACTGGAAGCCAGTGTATTGGCTCCGCCATAAAGAGTTCTGGTTCCATCGTACAGAGTCTTTGTTCCGCTATATAAAGAAGTTGTTCCGGAATAAAGCTGGCTGGCTCCAGTATTAAGAGTCTTAGCTCCGTCATAAAGCTGGCTGGCTCCATCATCCAGGTCTTTACTTCCATCATAAAGCTGGCTGGTTCCGTCTTTCAGAGTCTTAGCGCCGTCATCCAGGTCTTTGGCTCCATCATAAAGCTGGCTGGTTCCGTCTTTCAGATCTTCGGTTCCATCATAGAGATCTTTCGTTCCATCATAAAGCTCCTTAGTACCATCAAAAAGATCCTTGGATCCATCTACCAGCTTCACAGCTGCGTCATCCAGCTCATCCAGGGAATCCTGAAGCTCATCCAGATCATCGGAATCTTCAAGATTCAGGCTGCTGAGCAGATCTGTAACTGCCATGGTGAAAGTATTTCCCATAGTACAGTCTGTAACATCAGCTTCCATGGTAAAGCCTTCCGGAATATCAATCTTATCGGAAAGGTCATCGCTTAAATCCAGGCTATTCTTTAAACCTGGAACTGCAACTCCTACAACCATTTCCTTGTCGCCATCGGAAATCACCTTTCCATTATCAATGGTAACATTGGAAAAATTATCGGAAGAAAGGATCATTCCGGTTACCATAACAAACGGAGAATAAACTTCTACGTCTTTTTTATCAACTTTTACTGTTTTTTTGGATTTGTTTGTATATGAAACTTCCATACGAAGATGTCCACTCTTGCCTGCAAGTTCCTCTGGAGTAATTTCCTGGTCATCCAGATAATATTTGATCTTCATATCTACCGGAAGTTCCTTGTTGGAAGTTCCCTGATAGTAAATATCACTGCTGTCTGTATTCCATGTAACCTTGTCACCATCCTGGGTAAAGGTTTCATCACCTTTTACATTCTTGATTCCTTCCAGGTCAGATACATCGGATACATCTCCCTCTGCTGATCCGGAATTCTTCAGCCAGTCAGATACGGTGATGTCTTTTACTTCGCCTTCTGCAGTGGCGTTTACATATACGGTTTCTTCCTTGGATACTCCATTGTCTGCTTCCTGGGCTGCAGCAATTACCGGTGTAGTTCCAAGGACGGCAGCCATTCCGGCAGCCATTGTAACATTCAGAATCTTTTTATTTCGGTTCATGTTAGCCAACTCCTTAATTCTTAGTTAAATATCTGACGTCTGCAAACTCCTCCCGCTGTCCTGCAGCGTATCTGTTTTCCCGACATCAGTTAGTCATCTCTTAGCCTATGAAAGTTATACAACAAAACTGACCAGTAGTCAATATCTGCTTTTTATCCAAATCTTTTCCTGTTTTGATATTGACTTTTGGTCATTTTTGTTTAAAATAGAAATAAATCACCATAATTATCAAGAAAAGTTCAGATAGTGAAGCTGTAATTGTAACAACCGGCTTTTATTGCTGCCGGGAGAGACAGTAAACTTTTATTTATAGAATGTCTGACGGACATAAGCTTAGGAGGAACTGGCATGGGAAAACTGGAGTTAAATAAAAAAAGGAAGAAAAGTGCTCTGTACAACACTGCCTTTGAACTCTTTACCACTAAGGGGCTTGCCAAGACAACCATTTCCGATATTGTGGAAAATGCAGGAGTTGCGAAAGGAACTTTTTACCTCTATTTTAAAGATAAATATGACATTCGAAATAAGCTGATTTCACATAAAGCCGGCGAACTTTTTTCCGAGGCACATGACGCTCTGGAAGCCTCCCACATTACCGGTTTCACTGCTCAGCTTCACTTTATTGTAGATAATATTCTGGACAGGCTGGAAACCGAGAGTAGTCTGCTTGGCTTTATTTCCAAGAATCTGTCCTGGGGAGTTTTTAAGGATGCGTTTCAGGAACAGGCAGATGACGATGATTTTCCATTTTTCCAGGAATATCTCAATCTTCTGGATCATTCTGATGTACAGTATGATTCCCCGGAGCTGCTTCTTTTTACCATTATTGAACTGGTAAGTTCCACAAGTTACAGCTGTATTCTTCACTCCCAGCCAGTCTGTCTTGCTGAATACCGTCCTTATCTTCATCGGACGATAGACTGTATTTTGCAGGCATTTATCCATGGAGCAGATGTTGAAAAATTATAGACTTATACATTAAAATCCTGAAGGAGACCTTACAGATGAAAGAAAAATTATATACCATTCCCCTGATGGATGCTTTTAAAGCAGGGGACGAATGCCCTTTCTGTTTTGTGGAGCGCCAGCTGGAGCAGCATGCCATGGATTTCGTTTTAGGTGCCGGCGCATCTTATATGGAAGATGATGTACGGGCAGAAACTGATAAAATGGGCTTTTGTCGTACCCACTATAAGAAAATGTATGACTACGGAAACCGTCTGGGTACAGGGCTGATTCTGAAAACCCATTTTCAGTACAAAACAAAAGAGCTTCATGAACAGATCAGGATTTTCGCTCCTTCCAGGGCTTCCGTTTTTTCCAGATTTAAGAAGGGAAACACAGATACAGATGCACCGAAAACTTCTCTTGGCGCATGGGTAAAAGAACAGGAAGATACCTGCTATATCTGCAATTTTTATAAAGATACCTATGCAAGATATCTGGATACTTTTTTCGAACTGTTTAAAAAAAGCCAGGAATTTCTCCCGCTTTTTGAAACCTGTAAGGGATTTTGCATTCCCCATTTCGGAGATCTGGTTGAAACAGCTGAAAGTGCTTTATCTGATAAAGAGAAAAAAGCCTTTTACGCTATCCTTTTCCCAATGATGGAGCAGAATATGCAAAGGCTTTCTGATGATCTGGACTGGTTCTGCGATAAGTTTGATTACCGCAATAAAGATGCGGACTGGCGTACTTCCAAGGATGCACTGCCGCGTGGAATGCAGAAAGCGGCAGGAGGATATCCGGCAGATGAGCCATATACTATGGACAAGTAAGACCAAACAGGCTCCTGCTCGTTGCTTACGCAAATAAAGACTCCTCAAATTAACATTCTTTAGAGCGTGTTAATTTGAGGAGTTTTTTATTTGTCAGTTTTCAGAACTTTCTCCAGGTATCTCTCTTAAACAAAAGTAACAGTGGGAATACTTCAAGCCTTCCTGCCAGCATATCAAAGATCATGACAGCCTTGGAAATATAAGAATACGTATCAAAATTTCCGGTAGGTCCCACAGCTCCAAGCCCAGGTCCTATATTATTCAAAGTGGCTGCGATCGCGGTGAAATTGGAAACCATATCCAGATTGTCCAGACTTATGATCAACAGTGAAGTAACAAAAATCATAATGTACACAAACAGGAACATGTTTGTAGCTCGCACCACCTCATGGGGAATCGCCTTATCATCCATCTTAATCTTCTTCACTGCATTTGGGTGCAGATACAGCTGCAGTTCCTTGCGTGCAGATTTACACAGGATCAGAAGACGGGATACCTTGATACCGCCGCCTGTACTTCCTGCACAGGCTCCCACAAACATAAGGATAACCAGAATGGTCTTGGAAAATACCGGCCACACATTGAAGTCTGTGGTAGCATATCCAGTAGTCGTAATGATGGACCCCACCTGGAAAGCAGCCTGCTGGAAAGCACTTCCAAAGCTTGTAAACATTTCTCTTGTATTAATGGCGATAGCTACAATGGCCAGGCCAATAATCCCCAGATAGTAACGTACCTCTTCATTCTTCGCTGCCTGCATTACTTTCTTTGTCAGAAGCAGATAATAGGCATTAAAGTTGATTCCAAAAAGAATCATAAAGACCGTGATCACCACCTGATTATACGTACTGTAGCTTGCAATGCTGTCATTTTTGACACCAAAACCACCGGTACCTGCGGTACCAAAACTAAGGCACAATGTATCAAACAGAGGCATTTTTCCAATGAGAAGGAAAATGATCTCCACAATAGTCAGAATAATGTATATGGTATACAAAATCTTGGCTGTGGACTGTACCTTCGGCACCAATTTGCTGACAGACGGTCCCGGGCTCTCTGCTTTCATCAGATTCATGTGATATCCACCGGTAAGAGGCAGCAGGCAGAGAATAAATACCAGTACTCCCATTCCGCCAATCCAGTGGGTAAAGCTTCTCCAGATCAGCATACAGTGAGAAAGTGCCTCCACATTGTTCAAAATACTGGCTCCAGTCGTGGTAAAACCGGAAACAGTCTCAAATATTGCATCTATAGGATGTGGAATACTTCCTGAAATAATAAAGGGAAGGGCTCCTGCAATACTGAGTACCAGCCAGCTGAGAGCAACTGTAACAGCACCCTCTTTGGCATGGAATACTTTGCTTTTTCTTTTCCTCCTGGTAAGTGGAATTCCAATTGTGAGACAGATCAACATCGTGATCAGAAATGCCAGACCATTTTTTTCCCGGTAAATGATTGCTGTAATTCCTGGCAAAATCATAAATGCCGCTTCAAAATTGAAGATCCAGCCAAGAATATAAGATATCATGGAATAATTCATGTCCGGACTCCTTTACTTTGCAAGTATATCGTTGATATCACGAAGGCCTCTGTTCGTGGTAACAATTACAACTCTGTCTCCAATCTCCAGGGCATCATGTCCACGAGGAATGCGCACACTGCCATCCCGGTAAAGACATCCAACCAGAAGATTCTTCTTCAGATTCAGTTCGGACAATGTCCTTCCTACAATAGGTGAATTATCACAGATCTTAAATTCCAGAGCTTCTGCCTTTCCATCCAGAATGTGATACAAGGTCTCCACATTACTTCCAATGGAATTCTGAGTTGCTCTTACATACTGCAAAATATAATCTGCAGTAATGTATTTCGGGTAAATAACACTTCCGATGTCCAGACTGTCAATAATATCGTCATAGGCAAGTCTGTTTACCTTGGCAACCAGCTTGGCATTTGAAATAGTCTTTGCGAAAAGGGAAAGGAAAATATTCTCCTCGTCCATATTGGTCAAAGTTACAAAGGACTCAGCACTTTCCAGCCCCTCTTCCAGAAGAAGGGAACGGTCTGTGCCGTCACCGTTAATAATCGTAGCATCTGTAAGTTCTTCGCTTAGGAACTCACAGCGGTTCTTATCTTTCTCAATTACCTTGACTTTGATCTTCATGGCAAGCAGGGCCTTGGCAAGATAATAAGAAATAGTTCCACCTCCTACGATCACGGTGTTCTTTACCTGATGGGTCTTCAAGCCAATCTTTTTAAAGAAAACTGCTGCATTTTGCGGGGTAGCAAGAATAGAAATCACATCTCCATTCCGGATCACATTGGTACCGCCTGGAATGGTAGTATAATCTTTTCCCTCAATAGCGCAGAAAAGAATATCGCAGCGAAAGTGCTCCGTAATCTGCTGAATGCTCTTTCCATCCAGTTCAAATTCAGGCATTACTTTAAATTTCAGAAGTTCTACCTTGCCTCTGGCAAAAGTATCGATCTTTATGGCGGATGGAAAACGCAGAAGTTTTGAAATCTCCTGGGCTGCTGCCAGTTCCGGGTTGATGATCATGGTTACACCCAGACGCTCCTTGATAAAACCAATCTCCTTACTGTAAATCGGATTACGCACACGGGCAATTGTGTGGCAGTGACCAGTCTTCTGGGCGATCAGACAGCATAGAAGGTTCATCTCATCTGATACAGTAACTGCGATAAGAATGTCTGCAGTCTCAATTCTCGCTTCCATAAGAGTATTGATACTTGCTCCATTTCCAACAACGCCCATAGCATCTACTTCATCTGTAATCTCATTAATCCTGTCCGGATTGATATCGATCAGAGTTATATCAGTATCCTCTTCCTGAAGCTGCTCTGCAAGTGTACGTCCAACTTTTCCACACCCGACAATTATAATTTGCATAACTCCTCCAAATATATAAATAATAGGAAAATGTCAGGTCACAGACAAAAAATGAGTCTGTTCCTAACATTCTAAACACTGCTATTATAGCACTACTGTTTGCTTTTGGAAATAGTCATTTTCTTACAGTAAATCTTAGAGTATGTTTGAAGTTAACTGTGAACTTTGTTCACACAAAACCCGGGAAGTGCGGCGCGAAATCATGCGAATGCGTGATTTTTGTGCATCGCGAAGCGCGTTACTGTGAACGGAGTGAACAGCAACGTGTTGTTCGAACAGGTGTTTACTTTTTATTTCATATGTAGTACAATGACTTTATCTCTATAAATATACTTTATTTCATTTTCCCGAATTTGGCTTTCGCCGTTAACTTTATAAACAGGATATTTTCCCCAGAAATGGAAGGAGGCCGGTGCTTTCGCACCGGCGCGTATGAAAAAGAAAAATATTAAATTAAGAAAGACTTGGTGCTTTCTACAGTTAATAATATACGAAACAAATGTGATAAAAGTGTGAAAGACTTTTGAAAAAATCATGAAACGATTTCTGCTGTTTTTGTATAAAAAAACGAAACAATAACTCAAAATAAGGAATTTTACCAGATGAACGGACACAAATTTGAATATAAATGCGCCCGGATGCTGCGCCGAAAGGGATTTCACCATGTAGAAGTTACCAAAAAAAGTGGTGACCAGGGTGTCGACATCATTGCCTACAAACATTTTTCAAAATATGCAGTTCAATGCAAATATTATTCTTATCCAGTTGGGAATAAAGCAGTGCAAGAGGTCTATGCCGGGGGCAAATACTATGACTGCGACCGCTGCATCGTTATGACAAATGGCACTTTCACCAAGGCAGCTATCAGCGCAGCCAATAAATTAGATGTAAAGCTATGGGACAACTGCTCTATGTTAAAGAGTACAAGTCTGATTTTTGAAATAATGAGAGCAATGAATATTCTTGGAATCCTATTTGGATGTTATCTTCTAAGAAATGTTTTTCCATTTTCTTCGGATACTTATATGCAGTATTATCGGGAATTTTCCCTGATTCTGGCTGGGCTTCTTGGCTGGCTGGGCTGGGAGAACTGGATGTTAAGTACTTTAGCTGGAGCACTGTACCTTTTCCTTGGATTTACATTTCAAGGAACAGGCAATGTTCCTGAATTCCTGGCAGGCGGTGTAAATCTTGTATTTCTGATTCCATCACTGATTTATTTTGTGCATGTGTATCTCTTAAAACCAAAGCCATAATAAAAAATACCATCCGTTCTTTTCACTGCACCACCAACAGTATACGTAACTATTACATTCTCTTATATAAACACATTTATATATTTTTACATAGAATAAAGGGAAAGACCTTACGGAATAAGGAAAGGATCTGTTTATGGAAAATTATCAGATGAACCGTTCGGGCTGCCGCCCTTATAATAGAACCTGCGGGATGATGAATTTCTCTCCCGCTCCACTGTCGCAAATGCGGCGACAGACTTCTTGCAGCGAAATGAATTGTGAGTCCTCAGACTGTACCAGACCATATAAAAATTCCGGTGATTTCATACCTGTGAAGTCTTCATACAATCCGTCAATTTCCCAAACACCAAACTGCCCTTGCGCTAAACCAGTTTCATCAAAAACAGATAATATGTATGAGCACCTGAAACACCTAGCACCAGCAATGGCCTATGTACCATATCAGAATTTCACTTCAGCCTATGATCTTGATTATGCCTTGTCTGTGGGCACTATTTTCCCACAGCTTTGTAAACCATTCTGTGGAAAGAGAGGTATTCGAAGATGATGAGAAAGCAGCCTTCCCCAAGATGCTCTTTTTTACAGCAGATCAATGAGGTTAGTTTCGCTGTCAATGACATGCTTCTTTATCTGGATACTCACCCTGAGGATCAAAAAGCATTGCGCTATTTTTCCGATATTTCTGACCGTCGCAACCAGCTGATGGCCGAATATGCTGAGAAATACGGTCCTCTGACCATCGACAATGCAGCTGTAAGCAGTGAAAATGCATGGAAATGGTCTCAGCAGCCATTTCCATGGGAAAAGGAAGGAGCGTGACAGTTTATGTGGAATTATGAAAAAAGATTACAGTATCCAATCAATATCAAAACGCCAAATGCGAAGCTGGCTCAGTTCATTATGAGCCAGTATGGTGGCCCGGATGGAGAAATCGGTGCTTCTATGCGCTATCTCTCCCAGCGCTTTACCATGCCGAACCGAACCTCTGCAGCTGTGCTTAATGATATCGGTACTGAAGAACTGGCGCATCTGGAGATGGTTTCCACCATGGTTCACCAGCTTACCCGTGACCTCACTATGGAAGAAATTGAGAATTCCGGGCTGGGACCATATTATATTGACCACACAGTTGGCGTGTGGCCACAGGCAGCAGGAGGCGTTCCATTTAATGCCTGCGAATTCCAGAGTAAAGGTGATCCGATCACGGATCTATTTGAAGACCTTGCAGCAGAACAGAAAGCACGCTCCACTTATGATAATATTCTCCGTGTAGTACGAAATATCCCGGAAGTTGCTGATCCTATCCGTTTCCTGCGTGCAAGGGAAGTGGTACATTTCCAGCGATTTGGTGAAGCACTTCGCTCCATCCAGGAACAATTGGATGCTAAAAACTTCTACGCTTTCAATCCAGGCTTTGACAATCCCTGCTCTGCAAGCTGTGCACCTGAAGCAAAATAGCATATGCTGCTGGTCATAAAGATAACCGTAACAGCAATACACATCTCACAGAAAACCTTTTTTAAACACGCTCTAATACTGCCCGGCAATTGCTGGGCAGCTTCAAAACAGTAGTCAGCAGGCTTTTTCTCCCCATACCAATTGTTCGTTTACTCAACTTCAAAGTCACCACAAATATCCTCTGGAACTATATCATCGGATTCGTGCATAATACTTTTTCTTTCATACCCCTTCATAATCAAACGCCGGTATAAAACTTTCCTCCGCAGTCTCTCCTTCCTGAAAATAGCCATTTTCGATTCCAAGCTCAATGGCAGCGTCCAACACCTTTTCATACTCTCGTCTGGTCACTTTCCGATTCAGTTCCGGAAATTTCTCATTCTTCCAGACAGGCGTATATTGGTTCATTACGCTGATAAAAATATCCTCCCCATAAGTCCGGTACAGATATTTCAATACTGCAATAGAATTTTTGGTATGCCCTGGCAAAATCAGATGACGAACAATTGTCCCGCGTTTTATATATCCATCCTCCGCAAACTGACAGGGACCGGTCTGACGCATCATTTCGGCAATTGCACTCTGCGCCGCCTGCGGATAATCCCTTGCGTTGGAAAAAGCAGCAGCCAATTCAGGCTCCATATATTTCATATCTGGCAGATATACATCCACATAGCCATCCAGTCTCCGGATAGTTTCCACGCTCTCATACCCACTGGAATTGTACACGACTGGAAGATTCATTCCCTTTCCTCTGGCCAGCTCCAACGCCAAAATAATATGCGGCACATAATGCGCCCCAGTGACCAAATTCAGATTTGCCGCCCCTTTTTCCTGCAATTCCAGAAAAATTTCAGCAAGCCGCTCCACTGAAATTTCTTTTCCGGAATCCCCAATGGCAATATCCCGGTTCTGGCAGAAACAGCACCGCAAGCCGCAGCCAGAGAAAAAAACAGCCCCTGATCCTTTTTTTCCTGAAATACAAGGTTCCTCCCACATATGAAGAGCGGCACGGGCAGCCCTTATAGTACTGTCCATGCCACAATATCCTCTTTTGCCCTCCAGACGATTCACATTACACTTCCGGGGGCATAAGGTACAATTCTTAAATAATTCTTCTCGCATAAATTACGAATTCTCCTCTCTGATCTTCTCGGTCAGTTCCCTTCCCCCCTGGTCATACCACTCTTCCACAAAGGTATCAAAGTAATCCATGGGCTGCTCTCCCATGATCATCTGAATAAAGGCATTTTTCTCCAGGGAAGCAAGCATGTTGGGAATCTCTCCATCCGAATCAACCAGATATGTTCTGCGCACCGAACTATAATGGCCGTCAACCAGCACGCCCACTGCTGAAATTCTGGACTTGTACGCAGCCCAGTCCTCTACAGTTACATGTTTCCCGCTCAAATACTTCATACAGGCATCATAGTAAGACTTCTCCAGTGCGCTTAAATTACTTGCCTTCTGCTTGCCGGACATTACTCTCCTGATATCCTTCGTAACATTATAAATTGCCTCATTATAATCCACATTAATAACCAGCGGTCTGGCTGTAGGGTCCACATTCAAAGCAAAATAGCTGTTGATCTCATCCGCATTTTCCTCATCTTCGAACCGGCTGTAATCAAACAGAACACTGATAATTTTCATTACAATTTCCGGATGTTCGTAACCCTTTCTCACAACCACATATTTGTTGTCCCGAAAAGAAGCATAAACGTTATCTTTTTCCTGGTATTCAGCAGTAAGGTAATAAGGCTCCCAGTCTGCTTCCGGATCATTCTCAGCCACATCCATAAGCGGATTATTCGGTGCCCACCAAAGTCCAAAAAACGCACCGCATTTACCTTCCACTACCAGATCACGGAGATTATTCTGAGCACGCAGGGCAAAGTTCTGATCCAGTATTCCTCTTTCATATAGCTCACGCAAATAAGCAACGGCAGATCTGGTCTCCTCTGTCAAAGAACCATAGACAATTTCCCCGTCTTTGTCCTTGATCCATCTTCTTGGATAAGAATAAAATTTTTCAAAAACAGGTTCCACCGAATAATTCTGACTGGTAGTAGACACAAAATTGGTATCACACACAAGTCCCACAGGATCTTCCCCTTCCTCTGCTCCCATCCTGTTTTCCTGAAAAACCTGGATAATATCCATAGCCTCTTCCAGAGTCTCTGGCTCTGCAAGACCCAGCTGATCCATCCAGTCCTTTCTCATCCACAAAAGACAGGGACCGTGGTCGATTACTGCTTCCGGAAGCGCCATCAGCTTACCATCAAAGGTTCCTGCACCGAGAAGCTGGGGACCATAGCTGTTATACATGGCCTTGATTCTCGGGGAGGTACAGTTTGCATAAACCTCAGTCAGATCCTCCACCATGTCATTTTCCACAAGAACATTTAAAGTCTCCCTGTCTGAAACCACCAGTACATCCGGCAAAGTGTGATCATTTACCAGCACATTCACATACTCGTCGTAGCGATCCTCCCGCTCCATATAGGCATTTTCATTCTGCACGTTCAGAATCTCTTTCAGATATCTGGTATAAGCGCTGTCTTCGTAGGTATTTCCTGCTGGAAGATTGGAATTATTGGCACCGCTCATCTGTCCTAAAGTATAAGTCACAAGCTCCGGGTACTTTCCATACGGAGTTGTGGAAGCTTTTTTCCACAATCCGCTATCTGTAGAATTATCTGTCTGGGATTCTTCTGTTTCTGTACTTTTCTCTGCATCCGTTCTGTTTTCTGCTGTCTTTTCCGTCTCGTTGTCTACAGTGCCTGGGTCAGCTGCATCAATTCCGGAATCACTGCTTGATTCCTCAGAAAGCTCATAATCTGCTTCTTCGTATTCCACACCCGTTGTCTCTTTTCCCATATTTCCAGCTGCGCTATCACAGCCTGTCAATGAACCAGACGAAATCACCATGGAAAAAGTCAGTCCCAATACCAGAATTCTATTTTTTTTCTTCACTTTTTCCACCTTTCTTTCCTGTTGTGTCCTCTGTGTCTTCTTCCGGTTCCTGCAAAAACTTTTTCGTAGAAAACTCTCCGGCTGCCACAGCCTCCTCATCCGCTTTTTCTCTTGGAATTCTCATTTCTACCCTGGTGCCTTGATCAATCTGGCTAAACACCTTGATTCCGTACTCCATCCCATAAAGAAGCTGCATTCTGTCATTGACATTTTTAAGACCATATCCGGAAGCCTTGTAAGTTACCAGCTTATCTGCCTCTTCCTGTTCCATTCCTGGTCCATTATCCTCCACAGCAAGAAGCACATCCTCACCGTCCTTTACAAAAAACAGTTTCAGAATCTTCTCTCCTTCTTCTTTCATGTCCAGCCCATGCTCCAATGCATTCTCCACAACAGGCTGCAGCAGCAATTTAGGCACAATATCTCCTTTCACCTCCGGGTCAATGTCCCAGATCACCTGAAAATCATTGTCATGCATCACCAGCTGGATATCCAGATACGCCTTAATATTCTGAATACAGTTATCCACAGTTACCATATCCTGCCCCTTACTCAAAGCAGTCCGGTAGAACATAGATAAGGACAAAGTAACCTTACTAATTTCCCTCTGATTGCTTCGAATAGCCATCCAGTTGATAACAGACAGGGAGTTATACAAAAAATGAGGGTTGATCTGGGCAGTCAGTGCCTTCAGTTCAAACTCTTTCAACGCAATCTTATTCTCATAAACCTCATGGATCAGACGATTGATCTCGTCCATCATGCTTCGGAAGCTGCGCACCAGAAGGCCAATTTCATCTCCAGCATTGCTGTCCACCGTAACCTCACGGCTCCCCTGGTTTACCCGGTTCATGTTATCGGTAAGCTCCTCGATCTTTCTGGTAAAAAGTCTGGAAAAAGAAAGTCCCAACACCAGAATTATGGCTACACAGGCCGCAATCAGGGGAATCTCGCTGACCAGGATTCCTGACACAGAGCTGTCCACTGCTGATTGCAGCTTATACAGATAAAAAATCCATCCGCAAGCCGCGTTCTTCCGGTTTACAAAAGCATAATCTCCCTGCCCGGACTCCAGAAACTCCCTGGAGACAGCCTCTCCCGAATCCTTTTCTTCCTTTTCACCCAGCATTTCCTTCTGAAACAGAACATTTCCCCCTTTATCCAGGATCATGCCCCCGGATTCTGCAGAAATAATCTTTTCAAAGGGCTGAAAAATCTTATTATAATCCAGTGTAACGCAAAGAACTGCTGTCTGCTCTCTGCCAGTATAAATCCGCCTTACAGCTGCAATCTCCGGTATCTGGCTGTCCACCACCCACTGCACAGACACATCCTCTTCCAGTTTGTCATACCACCACTCCTTATCCACCTCTGACAAAGGCACAAGTGTATACTCATGGCGCACTTTAATGCTTTCTGCAAACAACTGGATCTGTATAATGGCATCATGATAAGACTTTGGTACAGACAAAAGAGGATCTGCTACTTCTGTATACTTTCTATACGCTTGATAATTATCCATATTTTTCTCAGTGATCAGATCCTCAATATCCGGGGAATAAGTGAGATAATTCAGAAGACTGGAAAAAACTTCTATCTGGCTGTCGATTCCCTCTCCGGTCTGTTCCAGAATGGAAGACATATCCTCCATTTCTTTTTCCCGGAGCAGACTGCTCATGCGGTCATGACTATACAATACAAGCAGGATCATGGGAACCAGGCTGGCTGTCACAAGAAGAATAGTCAGCTTATGACGATATTTCATATTCTCAAATTTATTCTTTATGACTGCCGGTATTTTCATCCTCTTCACCGGTTCCTTTCCGATAGGACTCCGGGCTGCTTCCATAATATTCCCTGAAACTTCTGCAGAAATAAGAAACATTGGGGATTCCTACCTGTTCACTGACCTGTGCCACCTTCATATTAGAATTACACAAAAGCTCCTTCGCCTTTTCCATCCGAACCACACGTATAAAGCGGTTCAGGTTCATACCAGTCTCTTTTTTAAAAATAAAGCTGAGATAGCCAGAAGACAAATACACCTTCTCCGCCAATGTCTCAAGACTTAAATCCTCCGCATAGTGCTGGTAAATATAATTCTTCACAGAAGCAACTTCATCTCTGGAATCACTCATGGAACGCTCCAGAAACTCCTCGTACTCCTTAATATTCTCCTGGGTGATTGCAAGGATCTGCTTCAGATTGGTACAACTGTACAGCCGCTCTACCTCATGATCCAGCTTCCGCTCCTCAGAGAATTGATTTTCCTGAAAAAGCTCCTGGATCACATTGGAAAAAACAAATTTCACATACATGGCAGAGAAACGGGTATCATTCTCATATTTCTTCACCAGACACTCAAAATGCTTCTTCAGCTGCTCCACATCTTTGCGGGAAATGTCTTCGGAAATCTTCTCCATCAGACGGGAATCCTGTGTCTCCGCATTCACCGGCTGGCTGTCAGAGGCCTCATTATTAAACACATGCACATCTGGATGATAAAATTTCTCCTCCATGGTCTGCTCCAACTGGGACATAATTTCAGGCAGCGCCTCATGCCCTTCAAACCGGCTGCTCACTGCAAGGTGAAAACTTGCAGAGTGATTCTGCTTCAAAATGTCATATAAATGCTTGGCAACCAGCTGATAATCGCAGTACACATCAGAAAAAAACAGCACAGACTGTCTGGTATTCAGATTCAGGTAAAAGAAATTCCGGTGCAATCCCTGCATCAGTTCCTCATCAATATTATCTGGAACATTATCAAAAAATGCCTTATCTGATTCGATAAGAATCGCACAGTGCCACTGCTCCCAGTTAGATTCATCTAAAATCTCCCCAGCTTTTTTCAACACTTCTTCATTTCCGGAATACAGGTAAGTCTGAAGAAAATACTGAAGAAGAAAATTCTTCCCTTTCTCTTCCTTCTGCTTCTTGGACCGGATACTTTGAAGCTCTGCTTTTACTTTCCCGATAGTTGTATGAAAGGTATCCGGATCAACCGGCTTCAGCACGTAATCCTTCACTCCGTAACGCATAGCTTCCTGGGCAAAAGCGAAATCACTGTATCCACTAAAAATTACAATTGGAAGATTGGGATACTCTTCTCTGACCTTGCTAGCCAGCTCCAGACCGTCCATATGAGGCATTTTTATGTCTGTTAAAAGAAAATCAATCTCTTCACTTCGCAATACATTCAGTGCCTGCCTGCCATTGGCAGCCTCATGGATCTCGTATTCTCCCTCTTCCTGTGCCAGAAGGAATTTAATTCCCTCCCGCTCAATTTTCTCATCGTCTGTTATCAAAACTCTGTACATATTGGTACTCCGATCTTTTATTATATTTAACACCGGGACAACTCTTCCAACTGTCATTTATGTCCGTCTGTCAGAAAAGCCAGAAATTTCATATCGCCTGTTGCTTCGCCCCATTTTTTCTGTCTGGCGCACATGAAATCTTATATAAAGATAAAGATAGCCCCTCGCATCTCTGCAAAGAACTATCTTTATTTTAACATTCTGGTATCATATTGAAAAGGGAATAATCTCCAAATTTCTCAGGTAAAAACCGTTCTTTTACCCAAAGAAATCAACCCTTAACTGCACCTGCAACAACTCCCTCGATAATATATTTCTGGCAAACCAGATATACAACAATAATCGGGATAATGTCGATCATAATACTTGCCATCATCGGTCCCATCTGCACATGACCATAGCTTCCACGGAAATACTGGATTGCCATTGGAATTGTTTTATACTTCTTAATATCCAGAACCAGTGTTGGAAGAAGATAATCGTTCCATACCCACATCAGCTCCAGAATTGCAGTAGAGATAATGGTTGGTTTCAAAATCGGAATCAAGATCTTAAAGAAAACCTGCAGAGGACTGCATCCATCAATCATGGCAGCTTCCTCAATTTCCAGCGGGCTTCCTTTTACAAAACCGGTAAACATAAATACTGCAAGTCCGGCACCAAATCCAAGGTAAACAATGCAAATGGTGTATGGATTATTCAGTTTCAAAGTATCTGCTGTTTTTGCCAGGGTAAACATAACCATCTGGAAAGGAACAACCATACTGAATACGCAAAGGTAATACAGAACCTTGGAAAGCAAGCCGTTTACACGTACAATGTACCATGCGCACATAGAGCAACAAAGCAGAATCAAAACAACAGACATAACTGAGATCACAAGGCTGTACCAGAAGGATTTCAGGAAATCCATCTGTGTGACGCTGGCTATAAAGTTCTGGATTCCGTTCCAGGTCTCAGATGTAGGAAACTGGAAAACACCAGATGTAGTAATTGCGGACTCCACTTTTAAGGAGTTAAACAGGATCATAACAATCGGGTAGATCCAGATAATTGAAATTATAGAAAGAATTATAGTTGGGATAATACTTTTTTTCTTATCTGCCATTATGCCTGCACCTCCTTAGATGATGTTGCACGAAGCTGGATCAACGCGATCACAACAACCAGTACAAAGAATACAACTGCTTTTGCCTGGCCGATCCCCTTCCATGCAGGGCCGCTTCGTCCGTAGAATGTATCGTAAATGTTCAGTGCCAGTAACTGTGACTGTTTTCCAGGATCTCCGCCTGTAAGGGAAAGGTTCTGGTCGAACATCTTGAATCCGTTTGTAAGAGTAAGGAATGTACAAATTGTAACAGATGGCATGATCATCGGAATCTTGATTTTAAACAGGATCTGTGATGCGGTTGCGCCATCAATCTGTGCGGCCTCAATCAGATCCGGAGATACGTTATTAAGACCAGCCACATAAATGATCATCATATATCCAATCTGCTGCCATAACAACAGGATGATCATTCCAATAAAACCATTTGTTGCAGACAACTTCAGAAGAGGCTGTCCCCACATGGAAAGCAGACCGTTTAACAGTGTCTGCCAGATATAACCAAGTACAATACCACCGATCAGGTTCGGCATGAAGAATACAGTACGGAACACGTTTGTTCCTTTGAAGCCTTTTGTCAAAGCCAATGCAATGGAAAATGCCAACACATTAATCAGAATACTGGAAACAAATGCGAATACAACGGTCAGCCAGAATGCATGACTGAAGTCACCGCCGATAAAAATTTTCTGATAGTTGGAAAGTCCAACCCAGACTACATCTTTTACAGTTGAAAATTTACAAAATGAAAGATAAATACCCCAGATAAACGGCCATAAGAAACCTATAATAAATGCAGCCAATGTTGGCAGAACAAATACCGGCCACCATTTTTTCAGAGATTTTCCTACCATTTTTCACTCCTCCTTTTCCTGTTATGACACCTTTGTAGAAGATTATCCACCACCCCAAAACATTACATCATTTTCCCATTAAAATGGGGAGGCTGTATTTCGCCTCCCCACCCTGTTCACCATTCTATATTATGTCCTGAATTTCTTCTGGACATATTATATGCTGTTGGAAAGAAATTTATTACCTGTTACGATTATTCGGAAAGAGCTTTCTCAGTTGCCCAATTGTCAACGAATGCGGAAACTACATCATCCCAGGAACCGCTTCCTGCTGCATATAATGTAAGCGCTGTACCAAGACCGTTCTTCCACTCTTCAGATGGCATTGTTGTGAAGTTCCATGATACAGGTGTAAGGCCAGCTGCTGTATACTCTGCATCCTGTTTTACAAATACGTTTGTGGGCTCCTGTGCTGTTTTGAAAGGAATTGTAAAGCCCAAGTCTTCTGACATAGCCTTTGTTCCATCCTCAGAAGTTACGCACCAGTTCATGAAATCAAGTGTTGCCTGGATATCTTCCTCAGAAGCTTCTTTGTTTACACACCAGAAGTTCTCTGTACCGGTTGCAAGGCCTTCGTTCTCATCATCAACACCGAAGTAAATCGGGATCATAGCCAGCTCGTCATCGCTGTATGTTTTGGACAATTCGCCATATTCCCAGGAACCATTCTGATAGAATACTGCATCTCCGTTGATGAACTCGTTACGGGAGTCATCTGCTGTCTTAGCGGAAAGCTCAGCTCCATCGCAGGTAGAATCTGTGATGTAAAGATCAAATACGTTCTTATAGTTATCAAGGTATGTTCCCTTGATTGCATCTGTATCATCGATGCCATCTGCCTGATACTCATAGTAGATTGGAAGGTTTGCAAGGTGTGTTTTGAATCTCCAGTCAGAGGATCCGTCCATACCAGCGCTTGTGAAAGCACCTTTCACTCCAAGCTCATCTTTTCTTGCCTGGATGTCATCAGCAACCTTCTTCAGATCATCAAAGCTCTTAATATCGTCTACTGTATAACCAGCTTTTTCCAGTAATGTTTTGTTTACGATCAGTCCATAGGACTCGATTACGTATGCAATACCATCAACTGCATCACCGTCTTTTACAGTGTAAGCATCAGATGTAAGCTGTGAGTAGATATCAGATCCGGACAGATCATAGCAATAATCCTTCCAGTTCTTAAGTCCTACAGGTCCGTTTACCTGGAAAAGTGTAGGAGCATCACTCTTAGCCATCTCAGACTGAAGTGTGGTCTCATACTGTCCGGAAGCTGCTGTAACAACTGTTACCGGAACACCTGTCTCTTCTGTATATTTTGCTGCCAGATTCTGCCATGCTTCATCCTGCTCTGGTTTGAAGTTTAAGTAGTAAACCTTTCCAGATGCATCATCAGCCATAACCGGTAATGCCGGTACCATAGAAGCTGCCATAACTGCGCTAAGTCCCATTGCTACGATTTTTCTCATCTTCATAATTTTACTCTCCTTTTCTTTGAGAACCGTTTCTTAAGATGTTTATATAATACTGATTTTTCTGTTAAAAAACCATGATAAAAAATCAAGAAACATGTTCATTTTTTTAGAGAGTGATATTTGAATATGGATATTTTGTCGCAACTTGTACAAAACATTACAATTTTTATCAGGTCCGGACTTTGAATAATAATTCGGGTCACAAGCCAGAACCTGTTGGAAAAAGCAGTCTGTGAAACATCTCATATATGCAAAAGAGGACTGCTTGCGCAGTCCCCTTTCTCGTTCCGCATATGCGGAGAAAAATCATATTCAGGCTTTTCCAACGGATCCGAAGATTTCCATTTTCTCTTTAACAGTAGCCTTGATTGCATCGAAGCCAGGTGCAAGAAGCTTACGTGGGTCATATCCTTTACCCTGCTGATCTTTGCCTTCCTCGATGTATTTACGTGTAGCATCTGCGAAAGAAAGCTGGCACTCTGTGTTAACATTGATCTTGGAAACTCCAAGGTCGATAGCTTTCTTGATCATGTCTGTAGGAATACCTGTACCACCGTGAAGTACTAACGGCATATCACCTGTAAGCTGCTGGATTGCATCCAGAGTCTCAAAGCTTAAGCCCTTCCAGTTAGCCGGATATTTACCATGAATGTTACCGATACCTGCTGCCAGGAAATCGATACCAAGATCAGCGATCATCTTGCATTCCTTAGGATCTGCGCACTCGCCCATACCGATAACGCCATCTTCCTCACCACCGATGGAGCCAACCTCTGCCTCTAAGGACATTCCGTGCTCTCTTGTGATCTTAACCAGTTCTTTAGTCTTAGCAACGTTCTCTTCGATCGGGTAATGAGAACCGTCGAACATGATGGATGAGAATCCAGCCTCAACACATTTCAGGCATCCTTCATATGAACCGTGATCCAGGTGAAGTGCAACCGGAACAGTGATCTTCTGCTCTTCCATCATACCTTTAACCATTCCAACAACAGTCTTATAACCAGCCATGTACTTACCAGCGCCTTCGGAAACGCCCAGAATAACCGGGGAGTTCAGTTCCTGTGCTGTAAGCAGGATAGCCTTTGTCCACTCAAGGTTGTTGATATTGAACTGACCTACTGCATAATGTCCAGCTTTTGCTTTTTTCAGCATTTCTGTTGCATTAACTAACTCATACATGATAAAATTCCTCCTATCTTTGGAAACACCTTAACTATTTCCATTGTCTGTAGTTTAGCAGATTTTTCCCCATTCGTCTACCTCTTTGCAAAAAAAATGAGTTATTGATTCTTTTTTCATTCCCCTCGCGTGTACAATATCAAAAAAACTGAAAAAATATCTTGCAAAAACTTTCTTCTTTGTATATAATAAATTCGTTCACGGATGGATTCCCGAGTGGCCAAAGGGGACAGACTGTAAATCTGCTGGCGATGCCTTCGAAGGTTCGAATCCTTCTCCATCCACTATATTCTAAACTCCCAGGTATTTTTACCTGGGAGTTTTGCTGTCATACGCCAAAGCGGTTCGAATCCTTCTCCATCCATTACTACTCCAGAGCATATTCGCTCTGGAGTTTTTCTGTCATACACCAAAGCGATTCGAATCCTTCCCCATCCACTATTTCTCCAGAGCGAATATGCTCTGGAGTTTTTTATCCCTCTTCTCTGTATCAGCAGCGAAGCGCCCTGATACCAAACTTTCTTTTTCCGCCTGGAATACTCAGCCGCGAGGAGGGGCCTATGGGCTGGCGGCCATTGCGAGGATTCCAGGGATTTTTCATATATGCGCAGGAGGTGGAGCACTGTCTGAGGCCACCCCGTGGCCGAGTTTGCTCCACCTCCTGCAAATAAGCGTATATGGAAAATCCCGGAACCGCAGCTCTGGCCGTCAGCCCATAGGTCCCTCCTCGCGGCGTCCCTTAATCTTCCACAAATATAGTCGGATTCTCACACTTATGATACAACACCATCGCCCCAAACGCTGGCATCGGCACCCTGATCACACCTGCCTTAGCTGTATATTCATATTCCTCCGTGGTATATCCATCACGGTAAGACAGCATGATCCGCTTCAATACAGAATCCTTCAATCTGCTGATTCCCGTCTTCCAGACCTCAATCTCAACCTCCCGATCCTCATTCCGGTTATTCAGAATCACGATCATTCTTTCATCATGGGAAAATCTTCCGAAGCAAAGTCCCTGATAATCATTCCAGAGGAACACAAGGGAACCATTACTTAAGAAATCATATTCCTTATGGATCTTAATCATATCTCTGTGGAACGCAATCATCATCTGATCCTCATGTCCCCATGGATAAGTTCTTCTGTTATCCGGATCTGTAAAGCCACAGACACCTGCCTCATCACCATAATAAACAGTTGGTGCTCCCGGCCAGGTCATCTGCACCACAACACCCTCACGCATCACTGCAGGATTGATGTTCTGGGAAGCAGCCTCCGCACCGGCATAGGAAATCCTTCCCACACGGCGGTTTGTTCTGGTGAGAAATCTGGAATGATCATGATTGGACAGCTCATTCATGGACGTATAAAGTGCAGACATATGAAGTGCCCTCATATGAGTCTTCATAGCCCCAATAAAGGCATCACTGTTTCCATAAAGGTCATCCCTGCACTCATCACTGTGCTTCTCCATGCCCGTCAGGAACCAGGTCAGAGGTTCCATAAAGGCATCGTAGTTCATAACCGTATCCCACTCATCCCCCTGCAGCCAGCTCTCCGGATTTCCGTAATGCTCTGCCAGAATGATCGCATTGGGATTTGCCGCCTTTACAGCTTTCCGGAAATCCTTCCAGAACTGATGGTTAAATTCATTGCTGTGCCCAAGATCTGCCGCTACATCCAATCTCCATCCATCTACATTATAAGGCGCAGAAACCCACTTCTTACCAATCTCCAGAATCTTATCATACAGATCCCTGGAGGCTTCATAATTCAGCTTCGGCAAAGTATCATGAGTCCACCATCCATCATAGGTAGGATTGTACGGCCAGCGGTTCTCATCATAGAAATTAAAGTAATACCTATATGGACTGTCTGCAGAAATATACGCTCCCTTTGGATATCCCTCCTGGTTCTCATAGATCCGCTCTCTGTCCATCCATTTGTTAAAAGATCCACAATGGTTAAACACACCATCCAGGATTACTTTCATGCCTCTCTTATGGATTTCCTCCACAAGCTTTGCAAACAGTTCATTACTTGCCTCCAGATTCCGCTTATCAGTCACACGCTTAATAAATTTCCGAGCATGAGCATTCTCGCGGTCCCCCTCATTCAGAAGGCCATCATCCATATCCTCCACGATCTTGCCGTAATGGGGATCCACATACTCATAATCCTGAATATCGTACTTGTGATTACTTGGAGAAACAAAAATCGGGTTCAGATAAATAACATCCACTCCCAGATCCTGCAGATAATCCAGTTTGTCCATAATTCCCTGCAGGTCACCGCCATAAAACTCCCGCACACCCATTACTGCCGGAACTTTTCCCCAGTCTCTTACCCTGGAAGTCATATCGCCAATATAAAAATACTCACGATCCTCCACATCATTCGTCGGATCCCCATTACAGAAGCGATCCACAAAAATCTGGTACATAACAGCACCCTTCGCCCACTGGGGTGTATCATAATCCGGATAAATCTCAAACTCCAGACGCTCCTCCGGGTTCATGGAAACACCCTGATAATTATAATAACAGGTCACCCATCCGTATGTGATCTCAAAATGGTAGCGGACAATCTCCTCTCCCATAATAATAGAAGTCTCATAATAATCAAATCCATTAGATTTGGCCACACGCTCCATCTGTTGACGCTTACCATCGTATACTAAATAAACCATATCTACGTTGTTCCGCTTGGTGCGGAAACGGATACGGACCTTGTCTCCTGCTTTGGGATTTGACGGACAACGGTAATAATCAGAACCATCGCTGAACAATGCCTCTGTATTCAAAACCGGCCTCATATTCAATATATATTGCATTTTTTTCATTACATCTGCATTATTATGATCCATAACATCCCTCTTTCTAAAAAATTACACTCTATATTTTAACTGAAAACGTTTCTTCCCACAACTGTTAAAATTCGGCTTATTCTCCAAACTTCCGCCCATCTTACCGACGATTTCACCAAAGAACTCCCACCACATTTCAAACACACTCTAAAATACCTTATTCATTTAACGTAAAAAAGACAGCCGGTAAAAGCTGTCTTTTTTGGAGAAGGTATTTCTTCTTATGGGGTGTAGCAAAAACTATATAATGTATTGGGGGGTTTTTACGATGTATATAGTACCATGTGTCCACCAAAAAGTGTGCACAAACTTCACAAAAATCGCTATTGTTTTTTGTGCATGTTATATGCTTTCATTTGATTCACCCGATTTTTCCATTGTAAAAAGTGCTTCAAATTCATCCCGATGAACTTTTTCCTTCTCGAGAAGAAGCTTGGCACAGCCATGAAGAACCTCCATATGCTCAGAAATAATCTTCTTCGCATTGTCATGACACTCCTCAATGATACTGTGAATCTCACTGTCAATTGCCTTGGCAACATCCTCGCTGTAACCGCGGGTGTGCGCCAGATCCCGTCCAATAAATACCTCATCGTCATCATCTCCATAGGAGATCAGTCCAATCTTATCGGACATACCATACTTGGTCACCATAGCTCTTGCTTCGCTGGTAGCCCGCTTGATATCGTTGGATGCACCAGTTGTAATATCGCCAAAAATCAGCTCCTCTGCCACACGTCCTCCAAGAAGTGTGGTAATATCCTGAAGCATTTTACCCTTAGTATTAAATATTTCGTCATTCTCTGGAAGAGGCATGGTATAGCCAGCTGCTCCCATTCCGGTAGGGATAATGGAAATGGTGTAAACAGGCTCCATATCCGGCAGCACATGGAACAAGATTGCATGGCCTGCCTCATGATAAGCGGTGATCCTTTTCTCCTTCTCGGAGATCACCTTGCTCTTTTTCTCTGCACCGATGCCAACCTTGATAAAGGCATTCTTAATATCTTTCTGGCGAATAAATACATGACCTTTTCTGGCTGCAGCAATAGCCGCCTCATTCATCAGGTTCTCAAGATCTGCACCTGTAAAGCCAGCTGTAGTCTGAGCGATCTGTTTCAGGTCTACATCCTCGCCAAGAGGTTTATCCTTGGCATGAACATGGAGGATTTCTTCTCTTCCTTTAATATCCGGACGTCCTACGCCAACCTTGCGGTCAAAACGTCCCGGACGAAGAATTGCAGGATCCAGAATATCCACACGGTTGGTAGCTGCCATTACGATAATGCCTTCATTTACCCCGAAGCCATCCATCTCTACAAGAAGCTGGTTCAGAGTCTGTTCCCTTTCATCATGGCCGCCTCCCATGCCGGTTCCACGCTGTCTTGCAACAGCATCGATCTCATCAATAAAGATGATACAAGGTGCGTGACGCTTGCCCTCTTCGAAAAGATCTCTTACACGTGAAGCACCTACACCAACAAACATTTCCACAAAATCAGAACCGGAAATGGAGAAAAACGGAACTCCCGCTTCCCCGGCAACAGCCTTGGCCAGAAGCGTCTTACCAGTTCCTGGAGGTCCTACAAGGATAACTCCTTTCGGGATTCTGGCTCCCACCTTGGTATACTTCTGGGGATCCTTCAGGAAATCTACAACCTCCTTCAGCTCCTCCTTCTCTTCCTCCAGGCCCGCTACGTTCTGGAAAGTCACTTTCTTATCATCCGGCATGGACATTCTTGCCCTGCTTTTGCCGAAATTCATCATCTTGGCATTGGTACCACCGCCCCCACCTGACATCTGACGGTTCATCATCAGCATGAGGAAGATGATAAGACCACAGGTAAGGAGTACCGGAAAAACAGAATTCAGAAATACACTCTGCTTCGGCACATCCTCAACAGCAGGATCAAGCCCGCTCTCTCGAAGAAGCTGCTCTGCCTCATTTACATCTGCCACATAAATACGCTTCTGTCCCTCGCCGCTTATATTCACGATCACAGAACCTGTTGGAACCTCACTGTTCTGATGAATCGTGGCACTGGTCACCTTACCGTCTGTCACTGCCTGCTCAAGCTGTCCATAAGTATAATCACTCTGGACAGCTACCTGATTGTTCAGATACAGGTAACCTGCGATCAAAGCTACGATCAGGACAAGATACAAGCCAATTCTGCCTGACTGCTTATTCACTTGTATAATTCTCCTTTCATTCGAACTCTACCACTCCGATGTATGGCAGATTCCTGTATTTCTGGGCATAGTCAAGACCATAGCCCACAACAAACTCATCTGGAATATTGAAACAGCAATAATCCACATCAACCCCTTTTACCACTCTGCGGTCCGGTTTGTCCAGCAAGGTGCAAAGTTTCACGCTGTTTGGATTACGTCTCTTCAGAACATCCAGCAGATAGCTTAAGGTTCTTCCGGAATCAATAATATCCTCCACAACAAGAACTTCTTTATCTTCAAGAGGCTGATCCAGATCCTTGACGATCTTTACAACTCCGCTTGATTTGGTGTCATCTCCATAACTGGAAACAGACATGAAATCAAGAGTTACCGGCACTGTGATTCTCTTGGCAAGCTCACACATGAAAAATACTCCGCCCTTAAGAACGCAGATCATGTGGATTTCTTTTCCCTTGTACTCTTCACTGATCTGGGCTGCTACTTCGCAGATACGCTTCTCCACAGTCTCCTCATCCAGTAAAACTCTGATTTTTTCACTCATGATTATCTTTTCCTCCTTGGTATTGTATTTCCAATATTCTCCTGGTTCTGGGAGCTATTTTATAATTCTCATTTATTCTGCCTCCCACCACCCACAAAACCTCAGAACCGGTACATAGAAGCAAGATGCTGTCTCTTTCCTCTGATGGGATCTTCTCATCTATAAAATAACGGTTCAGCTTCTTGCTGCTCCCTTTGTCATCTACAATGAGAAAATCTCCCGGCTGTCTGGTCCGGATGGACAGTTCCTGTTTTATTTTATCATAATCTAGCCATTTCGTATACTTTTTTTCTTCAATCTTCTGGCCTTCATTAGAAAATATTTTCAGATGAAAACCATTATCTGTAAAAAGTACCTGTTCACAAACAGCTTCCAGCTCCTTTTTACTCAACTGAACACTTTTTTGCAGTGCATTCCTCTCCTGATTTTTTTCAGATTTCACTGGATCGTACTCTTTTGGATTCAGATTTCTATCTGACATTCCCAGTAATTGTCTTTCTCCCAGCAAAATTCCTCCATAAGTTCGAAGCGCCGCCAGATCATAAGGCAGATTGATCCGTCGTCCCACCTGAAGCTTCAGAAGGCTCTCCACACTTTTTACATGAGCAGCTGTAAAATCCTTACGTTTCCCAGCCAGGTCTTCAAAAACCTGAAGCACTCCGTAAGAAGCTATGGCAGGCTCATCCCGCCAGAATGCTTCTGACAGGAAAATTCCCCGTTCCCGGTTTTCCCCATACTTTTTCACAAGGCGTTCTCCCTGGCGGGACAAATACTCCTCTGCCTGACTAACAAGACTGGCCGTCTCCGCCATATGGCGGACAGCAGAAGTATTCACCTGTTCTTCCAGAATGGGCAATATCTGATGTCTGATCTTATTTCTTGTATAATCATCTGTAAGATTGGTACTGTCTGTTACATAGGGAATCTGTTCTTTTATTAAATAATTGACAATTTCCTGTTTATTTAAACACAAAATGGGCCGAATAATTCCATCCCGCACCGGCAAAATAGCAGCCAGACCTTTCAGCCCCGTTCCTCTGCAAAGATTGTGGAGCAAAGTTTCCGCCACATCATTTTCATTGTGGGCCAGAGCAATACGGATCCGTAATTTTCCTTCTCTGGCGGCAGAGACTCTTCCTCCGCCCTGGAGGTCGGCAGTTTCTGATTTTCCAAAATAATCAGCTTCTGCCCTGGAAAACGCATCCTGTCTGACTTTTCTTCCTGTCTCTTCCAGTCCCATTTTCCATTTCTTTGCAAGCTCCGGTACCGGGTAATGATAGGATAAAAAAGGAATCGTCCATTTTTCGCAGGTCTCTCTTACTACTCTTTCATCCCTGTCAGCTTCCTCGCCGCGGATTCCATGATGCACATGTACCGCACACAGCGAAAAAGCTGCTTCAGCCTGATATCTTTTTAACATTTCCAGCATAGCCATGGAGTCTCCTCCTCCGGAAACTCCAGCAAGGACCACATCCCCATCCACTACCATGCCATGTTCTTTCATATATGCTTTCACTTTCTGATACATACTAGCTCTGCCTCTGATACGTTACTGATTCTTTCGTGAACCGTAACAATATTACTTCTTTCAAATATATTTCATATGCTCATATGATTCCATATCTGTTTTTTGCTCCAAAAATAATTATTCTATTTCTTCCACATTCCAGCTACAAGAACCGTCATATCATCCCGGGCGCAGTAATCGCTGTATCCCAGCACCCGCTCCAGAATCCCCCGGCTCATCTCCTTGGGCGTCTCTTCATGGATATCCATAATGATCTCTTTCATGGTCTCCTCCTCCCGCATGGCTGGCAGCGCATCCAAAACGCCATCTGTCATCATGATCAGATAGTCCCCGTGATACAGCTTCCTTGAAGATGTTTCAAAATCCACCTGCTGTATCAGCCCTGCTGCCAGACTCTCTGAAGAAATGGCCTCCACCCAGTGATCCCTCTTGATAAAAGTGGCGGAAGCTCCCGCTTTCAGGAAATTACAGATTCCCGTATATAAATCCACTGCACAGATGTCCACTGTTGAAAAAATCCCTTCCTGTCCCTTCATCACAAGAGCAGAGTTCACCATTTTCGCCGCCGTCTCCTGGGTAAAACCGGATTCCAGAAATTGTTCCAGAAGTTCTACCACTTCCTCGCTTTCCCGGCATGCCTCCACCCCAGAGCCCATTCCATCGGAAAGACACATTACAAAACGTCCTGCCTCTTCCTGTCTGCAAATATAATTGTCTCCGGAAACCTTCTCCATTTCCTTGGTCAGTTTTGCCACTCCGTAAAGTACCTGATAACTTACATCCTCCACAAAATGAACCGTATGGTATTCTCCATTTACAATTCTTCTTCCCCCTCCAGCTGCCGCCATGGGAGTTCCGAATTCCTGGGATAAAAGCTGTGCCACCTCATTAACAGAAATGCACTGTCCGCTTCTGGCACGCATGGTTAGAAAAATCTCACGTCTCCCTTCCACCTTATCCATCACCCAGACCTGTCTCACCACAATGTGACGCTTCCTAAGAATCTTCTGCAATTCTGTCATAAGCTGGGGATCCGCAATGGAAATGTCGTACAGGTCTTCTGCCACCATATCCATGATTCTGGACATCTCCTGGAGTTGCTGTGCCACGGCAAGGCGGCTTTCGATCATCCGGTTGTCCCATATCAGCTTCTGCCGCTCTCTCATATAAGAGTTACCAATAGTCTCATAATACTGGGAAAAACGACTGCATACACTCATCCAGTCGCTTTTTGCCTCCTGTATTTTCTCCTGATTTCCCTCCTCCAGGGAACGAACCATCCGCTCACTTCCTCTGTACATTTCCTGCGACTGGGTGCCCCAGCAGATTTCCCGCTGATAGCAGTGGCTGCATATCTCATCACAGGTCTCCCTTATGATTCCATCCACCTGGCCGTTGCTTAAATAGTCTTTTCGGTAGGGTAATCCGTAAAAACTGTCTGCAAGCTTCCGAAAAGAAGCAGCATACCGCTCCACCTTCTCCTTCTGGGGATTTTTCTCTTCGGCCGGCTGCTCCGCCTTAAGGAAACTTCTTCCCCTGAAAAAAACTTTTGCCATGTCCCGCAACACCAGCAGCACACTGATCACGAGCATGGCAACTATCCATTCCTGCATATTCTCCCCTCCCCTTTACAGCCTTACAGTGCCAGAGCCTGTTTGAAAAAGCATTCCCGCAAGCTGCACGCCCCACTGTTCATGTAGTCTTTAGTTACTGTTCACTCCGTTCACAGTAACGCGCTTCGCGATGCACAGAAATCATGCAAAGCATGATTTCGCGCCGCAATTCTCGGGTTTTCTGTGAACTTTGTTTACAAAAAACACCTCGCGGAACGTTACCAGTGAACAGTAACAGTCTTTAACTGCTGCCCTTGTTTTTGCAAAGGAATGCTGCATTCACATCACCTTCGGCACCACCTTATGCCTATTATAGGGGACAGGTATGAAAATATATGTCAAACAAAGACGACCATATTGAAAAATATATCGTCAGAAACTTCCAAACTTCGTTTTTCCCAGAACCTTACTTCTCCTCCTGAAAAATAATCTCATTCTCCTTCACAAGCCCCAGTTTCTCTCTGGCGGCCTGCTCTGCGTACTCATCCGTGAGCATATACTGCTTCAGATCTTCAATCTCCTGAGTACGCACCTGCTCTTCCTCAATCTGCTGGCTTAATGCCTCTGCCCTGGTCTCATAGCCGGCAAGAGATTCCTTAAGGTCCCGGCTCTGTGCCATAAGCGTCAGAATCAGAATCAGAACGATCAGAGAAATACCGAACATCCCGAGATGATTATACCCTATTGTCTTTTTTCTTCGTTTTTTCCCTGATTTTCCCAAGCTTCCTGCCTCTTCTCATCTGCAAATGATTTCTGGTACTATTTTTGTACTGATTTGCAGATTGCTTAACTAAAATTTTACAACGTTTACAAAAAAATAGCAACCAATTTATATATTTTTTTGAAATTTCTTTTACGAATCTGACAGGAACCTCCAGGATTATATAACAAATTTTTTCAAATAAAGGTTTTATTGTCAGATATGTAAGAAATGCCCCTGATATAATTCCCAAAAACAGAAAACTACGCAGGATTCCCTGGTTGATCCGGTAAATTCCTGCAAATACCAGAAGTCCTGCGCACGCCCAATAAAGAAGGTCCAAAATCCCTCCTGCTGCCGGACTGCGGAAAATGAGCCCTCTTATTTCCTGAAGCAGGCTGTAGCAAAGGATCAGCACCGCACCCCCTGCAAAAGCCCGGACGAAAAGCCAGATCTCATTGTAGATATATGTGCTCATAGCTTAACGGAACAGCCTTGTAAATAATGGTTCTTCTTTTCGTGGGGATTCTTTAGACAAATAGACAAGAGAATCCACATGTCCGGCAAGAGCAGCTTCTCCTTTTTCCAGGTTTAGTCCTTTTACATGAAGCCCGCTGCCGCGAATCTGCAGCTTCCCGTCTGCAGTCTGAAGAAGGATTTCTTTTTCATCAAAAGAAATCACATCCTTCACACCTGTGACAGATGCTTCTTTCCTGTTATCCAGTATCAGCTTATGGGAAATGTTCACAACCTTTTCTTCCAAATCCCTCTCTCCCAAATATGTGGGTTCACAGATAATCTATGAAATTTTCTGTTAAATTAGAACTTGCTTAAGTAATACTGTTTCCTTCATTCACAGAACTCTTAAACATACTTGTACAGATTCTCAACTTCTTCCTTCTTCACAGTCTCTTTCACATCCAGCACTTCCACCTTCACATTGCGGCTTCCAAACTGGATTTCAATAGTATCTCCTGTCTTCACCTGGACAGAAGCCTTGGCCGGCTTATCATTTACAAGCACTCTTCCTGCATCACATGCCTCATTTGCCACAGTTCTTCTCTTAATAAGGCGGGATACTTTCAAAAATTTATCTAATCTCATAATACTCTCCTATGTCAGAGCGTGTTTAAAAAAGGAGGAACTATAAAGTTCCTCCTGTAAAAGCTTACGCGATTATGCGTTTACCATATCTTTTAAAGCTTTACCAGCTTTAAATTTCGGAGCCTTGGAAGCTTCGATCTTCATGGTCTCACCAGTCTGAGGATTTCTTCCCTCTCTGGCAGCTCTCTCGCTGACTTCAAATGTACCAAAGCCAACTAACTGAACTTTCTCACCTTTTTTC